>DATCFX010000447.1:0-2623 GCA_036509275.1 Pirellulales bacterium
TTTTAAATCTCAAGCCGCAGATGATCGTGCCGCTGATGTTCACCGGTCTGATTGAAACACAAGCCGCCGTCGAGGCGGTCATCGACGAGCATCCCGGCCGCCGGCTGGTGGTGCGCTCGGCCCTACTGGCCGCCGATGCGCGCGTGGGCGACAGCATCGCGGTAAGCGGCTGTTGTCTGACGGTTGTGCAAGTCGATGGCGAGCGGCTCGTCTTTCAGGCCGGCCCGGAGACATTGGCCAAGACCACGCTGGGCGCGCTCGAGGCCGGTTCGCCCGTGAATCTGGAGCGGTCGCTGCGCGTGGGCCAGGCCTTGGGAGGGCACTTTGTCACCGGCCACGTCGACGAAGTCGGCTGGCTCGACCAGCGCCACGATCAGGGCGACTGGTCGACGTTCATCTTCCGCGCGACGGGCCGGCTGACGCGACAGATGGCCGCCAAAGGGTCGGTGGCCGTCGACGGCATCAGCCTGACGCTGGTCGACGTGGAAGCCGACCGCTTTAGCGTCGCCCTGATCCCGCACACGCTGGCCGTCACCACCTTGGGTTCCCTGCGGCCCGGCAGCCGCGTGAACCTCGAAACCGACCTGCTGGCCAAATACGTCGAACAGCAGCTCGCGGGTCGCGGGCCGTAGGTGAACGCCGCCTGGGAGCCGCCGCGATGAACTATCGCCAACAGTTGTTGCTCGAGCGAATTCAGCGCACCGACGTGCGTCGTCAACAGTTGGTCGGACCGATGGTGCTTGCGCTGTCGCTCGTTGCCTCGGCGGCGTGCATTGTCTGGTCTTATACCGATGCGCATCGGCCCGTGTCGCTGCCGGCCACCGCGGTCGCGCTGCCTGCCTTCGGCGCGCTCGTCTGCTTTTTAAGGTGGCGATTCTTGCTGCTCTACGAATTGATTCAAGAACTGTCGCGCGAACACGCCCGGGACGTTGGTCGTCCTCTGCCCGCCGAGTAAGGATCGCCCGAAAAATAACTTCTCCGCAACCCCTCTCCCCTCGCGGGAGAGGGCAGGGTGAGGGGCCGGGAAAAACCGAAGTTATTTTTCGGCCGATCCTGAGTAAACAAGGTGCTTCGACATGAAAACATCGCTCTCGATCGCGTTCTGGATTGCTCTGGTGGCCGCCATGTCGCCCAGTCTCATCATGGCTGCGCCCGGCGGCCGCGTGCTGCGCGTGCCGGCGGATCACGCCACGATTCAAGCCGCCGTGGATGCGGCGGCCGATGGCGACACCGTGCTGGTGTCGCCGGGCGTGTATACCGGTTCCGTCAAGTTGAGAGGCAAAAGCCTGACGCTCGCCTCCATGTACCTGCGCAGCAACAATCCTCGCGACGTCGAGCAGACCGTTCTCGATGGCAATGCCAACGGCAAACGCACGGGCCCGCTCGTCAGCATTGCTCGCGGGGCAACCTTGCGGATGATCGGCTTCATGATTCAAAACGGAGATCACGCCGTCGTCAACGCCGGAACGGTCGAAGCACTGCACAATCATTTCCGGAATAACATCGACGCGCTGAGCTTCGAAAGCGGGGCGGGCGTGGTCCGCTCAAACGTGTTCGAAGACGACCGCGACGACGGCGTCGACATGGACGATTCGAGTGAAGGGATCATCGAAGACAACGTCTTCCGCGGCATTCGGGACGACGGCATCGAGATCCGGCTGCACAAACATTCGGGCCGGCTCTTGAACATCGTGATCCGCCGCAATGTCTTCATCGGCAGCAGGGAAGACGGCATTCAACTCATCGACTACCCGGGCAAGTCGGACCGCACGATCCGCATCGAACGAAACGTGTTCGTGGGCAATGCGATGGCCGCCATTGGCTGCATGCAGGATGGCAACACCAAGGAGAATTACGAAGGCGCCGACATGCTCGAACCCGTCTTCGTCATCAACAACACGCTCATCGGCAATCACTATGGCATCATCGGCGGGGACAACATGCTGCTCGTCAACAACGTGATCGCCGACACCAAGCAGACGGCCCTCAATCGCGTTCACGGCGACTCGGTGGCCGGTCCGAACTTGCTCTGGCACAACGGCACCGATACCGAGGAATGCGACCTCGACACCAGCGGCTTCGTCTCCAAGGCGCCCCTGCTGGACGAGCATTACAAGCCGCGGCCGGGTAGCCCCTGCATCGACGCGGGCACCGCGGAGTTCGAACATCACGGCGAAAAGCTGGTCCTGCCGCAAGACTCCTATGCCGGCCCCGCTCCCGACCTGGGAGCTTTCGAGTTCAAGGAATGAACAAACCCCGCCACCTCTCGTCGGTAAAAACCAGCGACTGCCGCGGCAATCGCGACCAGTCGAAGTCGACGAGCAGCTCGCGGGGTGTGGTGCGCGCGGGCGTGTCGCGCAGGCCGCAGGAGTGGGCCAGCAATCCGATCAGCTTTTCACCCGGCACGCCGGCTTGGCGCAAGGCCAGCAGGCGCGTGTCGCCGTGCCGCTTGGCCAGTCGGCGTCCATCGGGTCCGACGACCAACGGCACGTGCGCAAAACTGGGCGGTTGCCAGCCGAAGAAGTCGTATAGTTCGAGCTGGCGAAAGGTGCTCGGCAGCAGGTCGTCGCCGCGGACGACTTCGGTGATGCCCATCGCATGGTCGTCGACGACCACGGCCAAT
>DATCFX010000448.1:0-1292 GCA_036509275.1 Pirellulales bacterium
ATCCAGGACTTGCAAGACTGGGCCGGCCAACTCAAGCCCGAGCTGGAAAACCTGATGCTGCCGCCGGCGGCCGGTGGCAAAGGCTGGCCGCGTTCGCGCGAGCAGGAGCTGATGGCTTCCTATGCACAGTTCCAGGCCCGCGTGCAGGCGTTGCCGGCGGCCGAAAAAGACCCCGCGGCTCTGGCCAAGGCGCTGGCCGACGTGGACGCCGCCCTCGTTCGGCTCAAGGAGCCGGTGTTTGGCAGTCCCGTGATCGCCTGGCTGAAAAGCCAGACCGACCTGGGCAAGGATCAACTCGCCGCGCTCACCAGCCGGCTGCAAGAGCTGGCCGGGCCGCTGGCGCTGGGCACCACGCAGTTCGTCGGCAGCTTTCTCGTCGAGCTGCTCGTAGGCCTGGCCGTGATGATCGTGTCGCTGTATTACTTTCTGGCCGACGGTCCGGCCATGATCGGTGCGCTCATGCGGCTGTCGCCATTGGACGATCGCTACGAGACCCAGTTGCTGGCCGAATTCAGCGCGCTGACCCGGGCTGTGATCGTATCGATGCTTCTGGCCGCTTTCGTCCAGGGACTGTTGGCCGGCATCGGCTATTTCTTCGTCGGGCTGGGAAGCTTGTTTTTGCTGACCGTGCTCACGATGCTGTTTGCGATGGTCCCGTTTATCGGGGCCACGGCCATTTGGGGCGCATGTGCGTTGTGGTTGTTCGTACACGATGGGCGTCCGCAAGCCGCCATTGCCCTGGCGATCTACGGCGTGGTCGTGATCTCGATGGCCGACAACGTGATCAAGCCGCTCGTCTTGCACGGCCGTTCAAACCTGCACCCGCTGCTGGGGCTGTTAAGCGTCCTGGGAGGAGCAAAGGCCCTGGGGCCGATCGGCTTGGTCGTGGGGCCGATGGTCGTGGCTTTTCTGCAAACCCTGCTGGTCATGCTCCGTAGCGAACTATCGGCGATGGAGGCGGGCAGACCGGCGGCTGGCGTCGTCGTCGACGGGTGCCCCTTGCCGCCAGCGCAGACGGTGAACATGCCAACCACGGTCGCTATCGCCGAGGAAGCACCGCATCGGAATTGACCAGATCGACAGCCGTTTCGACGCCGGCTTTTGGGAGCAACGACACGCATGACCAGCGCAACCATTCTGACGGCGATCCTCACGCTGGGCGTACACTGGGGATGGCAGCCAGTGGCCGGCGGCGGGATCGAATACATCATTCGCATCGACCCCTTTACGGTCGACTCGATGCGCGAGGGGCACGACGTGTTCAGCGACCTGCCCCCTTCGCTGCCGGCGAT
>DATCFX010000449.1:0-3914 GCA_036509275.1 Pirellulales bacterium
CATCATAAAGCCGCGACCGTTGGTCGCGGGGAACGCACCGCGCGAGCGCGACCAGCGGTCGCGGCTTTATGACGTGGCCGTGTCAATTCGAGCTTAAATCCCGCAGCCGATCGTCGGACACGATCAGACCGTCGCGCAGCCGGACGATGCGCCGGGCGCGATGCGCCACTTCGTCTTCGTGCGTGACCATAATGATCGTCTTTTTCACCTCGTTGAGTGCATCGAGCAGGTCGAGGATTTCGGCCGTGGTGACGGAGTCCAGGTTGCCGGTGGGCTCGTCAGCGAGAATGAAGAACGGATCGTTGACCAGGCTGCGGGCGATGCCGGCCCGCTGCTGCTGACCGCCGGAGAGCTGCATCGGCCGATGCCCCAGCCGGTTGCCCAGGCCGACCATCGTGGCCAACTCGACGCAGCGCTCGGAATCTTCCGGCGTGACTCGCCCATGGTAGTAGTAGAGCGGCACCGCGATGTTTTCCAGCACGGTGAGCTGGGGAATCAAGTTGTAGGATTGAAAGACGAAGCCGATGCGCGAGGCGCGAATCACCGACAGCTCGTCGTCATTGAGTTGGGCCACGTCGTCGTCGCCCAGATAGAACTGGCCGGAAGTCGGCCGGTCGAGGCAGCCCAACAGGTTGAGCAGCGTGCTCTTGCCCGAGCCCGAGGGGCCCATGATCGCCACGTAATCGCCTTCGGGCACGTCCAGGCTAATGCCGGCCAGTGCGTGGACTTCCTCGCCGCCGAGGTAGTAAAACTTGCAGAGATCCTCGATCCGTGCCGCGAGCTTCATAGCAGTGCAGAGTGATGATTGATGATTGATGAATGCCGGAATTTGTCCGATTCATCACTCATCACTCAGTATTTCGTCTCTCCTGCTCGAAGTAATACACGCCCTTTTTATTGCTGGTGACGACGTCCAGCAGGCCGTCGGCGTTGACGTCGACGACTTCGAACTGCGTGCCGACGCCGCTGTCGTGGTCGAACTGGTGCTTGGTCCACTTGGGCTGACCGGCTTCGCGCTTCAACTCGAACCAGCACATTACGGCCGGCTGATCGGGGTTCACGTCGCCTTTCGGCCCGTGTGCCCACCAGCGCTTGCCGGTGACGAAGTCGGGCAGTCCGTCACCGTTGATATCGGCCAGGCACAGGGCGTGCGATTGCGAAAAGCTGTGGTCGATTTCGTGGGTCTTCCAGCCGTCGGGCGTTTGCTCGTGCCACCAGATGCCGATGGCATGCGCCGACGAAGAGAGCACGTCGTTGTCGCCGTCGCCGTCGAAGTCGTAGACGTACATCTGTGCGCACTTTTCGCCCAGGGCCGACGGATGAAACTTCCAGGGCAGCTCGGCGGGGCTGGCCGGCTGCTGCCACCAGCCCTGGGCAATCAACACGTCGCTGTGGCCGTCGCCATTGATATCGCCCACGCCCAGCCCATGCGAGTAGCGGTCGGTGCCGGGCGAGTCGGGTGCCGAAATGTGCGTGATCTTCCAGGGCGCCCGCGGATCCGACGCCGGCTTGGCCGTGGCCATCAGCTTGCCGGGTTCCAGGGCAAAGACCAACTCGCGGCGGCCGTCGCAGTCGACGTCCAGATACGTGGGGCTTTCGTTGTTCGTGACCGGCACGCACATGTGCCGTTTCCAGGGCCCCGCGGCGGTCTGCGGGTTTTCGAACCACCAGGTCTCCTTGCCGGGAAAATCGACAACCAGCAGATCGGCCCAACCATCGGCATTCAGATCATCGGTAAAGTTGCAGAAACTGCCGCTGTATTTATGCGGGTCGTACGATCGGGCCTCTTCCTGTACGAGGTGCATCTCCCAATTGGGCGCGGCGTAGTACACGGTGTTGGCGGCGATATCGAGCCGGCCATCGTGATTGAAATCGCCGACGGCCACGCCTTCGCTGCGGAACTTGGCATCGAGCTGCCGCTTTTTGAACGTGATTTTTCCAGCCGCCGGCGCGGCGGTTTGGGCCCAGGCCACAGGCGGCACGGCGATCAAGCCCAACACGGCCACCAGCATCAATCCCCACGGTGCGCGTCGCATGCGATTTCTTCCGGGTGCAAACAGGAACAAGAAACGGTCTTTTACGAACAACCGGCCATCGGGTCTAGCGTAACCGCTCGCGGCCGCGCAATCCAGCGATGACCGATCGCAAAGACTGCCAGCCGCTTGCTGGCAATGCGGCGCGGCCGCTGTTATGGTGGTCCGCAGTGCCCGCCTGGATTGACTCCCGCCTTGTCTTGGAGACGCCGCATGTTCTGCCGCCGCTGGGGCCAGATTCTCGCCTTGTCGCTCGTGCTTGCCGCCGGTCCCGCACTGGCCGCACCGTTGAAGATTGCCAGCTTCCAGGCGGATATCACGCCCCCCTTGGGTAGCCCGCTGTGCGACGGGCTGGTCGAGCCGGCGAAGAAGGTCGTCGATCCGCTCAGCGCCCGCGGCATCGTGCTGTTGGGCGCGGGCGAACCGATCGTGCTCTGCGCGTTGGATTGGGTGGGCGTCGGCAATGCCGGCTACGATGCCTGGCGCGAGCAACTGGCCCGCGCGGCCGGCACTTCGCCCCAGCGCGTGGCGCTCCACTCGCTGCACCAGCACGATGCGCCGGGCTGCGACTTCGATGCCGAAACCCTGCTGGCCGAGCACGGCTTAAGCGGCGCGATGTTCAATCCCGTCTTTGCCCGCTCGGCCATCAGCCACACGGCGACCGCACTGGCCGAAGCCATCCGGCAACCGCACGCGGTCACGCATCTGGGCCTGGGAACAGCCAAGGTCGAGCACGTGGCCAGCAATCGCCGCGTGATGGGTCCCGACGGCAAGGTTAAAGCCGTGCGATACAGCGCCACCAAAAGCGCCGAGGTTCGCGCCGCGCCCGAGGGGACCATCGATCCGCTGGTGCGCTCTGTGAGCTTCTGGGACGGCGAGACGCCGCTGGTGTCGATGACCTACTACACCACGCATCCGCAGAGCTACTATGGCATGGGCGACGTGAGTTACGACTTTGTCGGCATGGCCCGGACGATGCGTGCCCGGGAGCTGCCGCAAGTGGCCCACGTGCATTTCAATGGCGCCAGCGGCAATGTCACGGCCGGCAAATACAACGACGGCCAGAAGCCCAACCGCCCGGCGCTGGCCGGCCGCCTGGCCGACGGCATGCGGCGTGCCTGGCAAGCGATGCACAAAGTGCCGATCCAGGCCGAGCAAATCGAGTGGCGCAGCCGCTACGTGCTGTTGCCCATGAGCCCTCGGCTGAACGACCAGCCGGCGCTCCTCAAAGACCTGGGCAACGCGAAGCTGCGGCTGGGGCTGCGAATCCGTTCGGCTCGCGACCTGGCCTGGGCCCACCGCACGCAAGCTGGGCACGAGATCGAATTGACGTGTTTGAAACTGGGCGACGCCTACCTGCTGCACATGCCGGGGGAGTTGTTCGTGGAATACCAGCTTGCGGCCCAGCAGATGCGGCCCAGTAGTTTTGTGGGCATGGCGGCGTATGGTGATTACGGGCCGGGCTACATCGGCACGAAGATTTCTTATTCGCAAGGCGGCTACGAAACCGGCCCCGTCTCGCGCGTGGCGCCCGAAGTAGAAGACGTGCTGATGCCCGCGATGCGCGAGTTGTTGCGCTAACACGGATGGTTGCCGGTAGCGGAATTCGTAAGAATTCCGACGTCTCGGCACGAGTCCGCCGGAAATCTGACGATTTCCGCTACGATGCCCGGCGGCTACTCCGCAGGAATCCCGCGGGCGTAGCGGACGATGCACCACAGAGCGCGAAATCCGTCGCGCCAGGTGATCTTCTTGCCCTCGGCGTACGTGCGGCCGTGATAGGTGATCGAGCACTCGTGAATGCGCACGCCGGGCAGACTGGCCAGCTTGGCGGTCAGCTCGGGCTCGATGCCGAAGCGGTTTTCGCGCAGGTGCGGAGCG
>DATCFX010000450.1:0-1011 GCA_036509275.1 Pirellulales bacterium
CCGCGGCCACCCTCGCCGCCACCAACCAGCCGCAGGCCCAGGAGGAACTGGTCAAGCAACTGACCGTCGCTCCGGCCAAGCTGCAAAACGCCATCGCCGTGGGCCTGGCAGGCAGCACGCAAGGGGCCGAGAAATTGCTCGCCGCCGTGTCCGCGGGCAAGGCCTCGGCCCGCTTGCTCCAGCAGCAGCAGGTTCAGCAGAAGCTCAACCAGGCGCGCGTGCCCAACCTGCAAGCACGCCTGGCCAAGTTGACGCACGGCCTGCCGAGGGCCGACGAGAAATTGCAGGAGATGATTCACAAGCGGCGCGAGGGCTTCGTCAAGGCCAAGGCCGACCCCGCCTTGGGATTGAAGGTCTTCGAGAAAAGTTGTGCGGCCTGCCACCAGATTGCCAACAAGGGGGGCAAGGTCGCTCCCCAGCTTGACGGCGTGGGCATTCGCGGCGTTGAGCGTCTGCTGGAGGACGTTCTCGACCCGAGCCGCAACGTCGATCAGGCCTTCCGGGCGACGACCCTGGTGCTGACCAATGGCCAGATCGTGTTCGGCCTGCTGACGCGCGAGGAAGGGCAAGTGCTGATCCTCGTGGACAATCAAGGCAAGGAGCAGCGCATTCCCAAGGACGTCGTCGAATCGCGCCTGGTCTCGCCCATGTCGCCGATGCCGGCCAATTTCGCGGAGCAGTTGAGCGCGCCGGAGTTGTACAACCTGATCGCCTACTTGCTGACGCAGCAGGCGGCCCCGGCAGTCAAGAGCGCGCCGGCGCCTGGTTGAAAATCTCACACACCATTGAACGAGGACCAAAGCATGAACTGGCGACTCTGGTCGTTTCTCGCAGCTGTGCTGGCGGCGCTCGGCCTATCCACCGTCTCCGCCACGGACAAGCCCGCGCCGAAGATTACCTGGAAAAAAATCGTCGTGGATCGGGCTTTCCGCTCCGAGGGCGTGGCCGTGGCCGACGTCAACAAGGACGGGAAGCCTGATATTCTGGTCGGCAACTTCTGGTACGAGGCAC
>DATCFX010000451.1:0-4709 GCA_036509275.1 Pirellulales bacterium
CCATCCAGGCCGGCATCCAGGCCGCCGCCGGCCGGCTGGCGGCCGACGAGGCAGCCCTGGTGTTGGCTGCGCGCGGCATGCTCACGACCGACAGCACGCACAAGCTCGCTGGCCGCACGTTCAACGTCGCGGGCCAGCCGATCCACATCACGGGCATGGCCAAAGGCGCCGCCATGATCGGTCCCAACATGGCCACCATGCTGGGCCTCGTGCTCACCGATGCGGCGCTTAGTCCGCAAGCGGCCCAGACCGCGCTGGCCGTGGCCGTGGCCGACAGCTTCAATTGCATCAGCGTCGATGGCCACATGAGCACCAACGACACGGTGCTGCTGCTGGCCAACGGCGCCGCCTCCAGCACGCCGCTGGCCGGCAGCGATCTGGCCGCGTTCCAGGCTGAGCTCAGCAGTGTTTGCCAGGAGTTGGCCCGGGCGATTCCGGCCGATGGCGAAGGGGCCACGCACCTGGTTACGATCGACGTGCGCGGCTGCGCTTCGCGCGAGACCGCGCGGCAGATTGCCAAAACGGTGGCCGAAAGCGCACTGGTCAAGACGGCCGTCGCCGGCGCGGATCCCAATTGGGGACGCATTGTCTCGGCGGCCGGCTATGCGGGCGTGCCGTTCGATCCGGCCGGCGTCAGCCTGCGGCTCAACGGCACGCTGCTCTACGAGCACGGCGTACCGCTCGCCTTCGATGCGGCGGCGGTGAGCGCATCGATTCGCGGCAATCGCGACACGGCCATCGAACTCGATTTCGAAGAAGGCGACGCCCACATCCGCTTTTGGTCCACCGACCTCACCGCCGAATACGTCCGGCTGAACGCCGATTACCACACCTAGGATCGACCGAAAGATAACTTCGGTTTTTCCCGGCCCCTCACCGTGCCCTCTCCCGCAAGGGGAGAGGAGTTGCGGAGAGGTTATTTTTAGGTCGACCCCTAGCGGAAGTCTCACGACCGTTGCACGACTTCCGCTACGGGGCGATTTGCTCTTCGAGCCGGGCGGAAAAATGCCGCAGCACGGCCGGGCCGGACGTGATCCGCAGCCCGCGCAACTCGGCACGCCGCTGGTAGATCTCGCCCAAGGCCTCGACCACGTAGTCCATGTGGCTTTGGGTGTACACGCGGCGCGGAAACGCCAGCCGCACCAATTCCAACGGCGGAGCTTCCGTGCCGCCGAACATCAACGACCCGATCTCGACCGCCCGAATGCCGGCGTGCCGGTACAGCGCCACGACCAGGGCCTGGCCGGGAAACTGATTGCGCGGAATGTGCGGGCTAAACGCCGCGGCATCGATATAGATCGCGTGCCCGCCCGGCGGCTCGACGATCGGAATGCCGGCCGCAGCCAGCGCCCGGCCCACGTACTGCGAGCTGCTGATGCGGTACTGGAGATAATCTTCCTCGAGCACCTCCTCGAAACCTTGGGCCATCGCCTCCAGGTCGCGGCCAGCCAGGCCGCCGTAGGTCACATAGCCTTCGGTCAGGATCAGCAGGTTCGAAGCCCGCTGGAAGAGCGCGGCGTCGCGGATCAGCAGCACCCCGCCGATATTCACCAGCCCGTCCTTCTTGGCGCTGATCGTCGCCCCGTCGGCCAGGTCGAACATCTCGCGGGCAATGTCGGCCACGGGCCGATCCTGCTGGCCTGCTTCGCGCAGCTTGATAAAGTAGGCGTTTTCGGCAAAGCGGCAGGCGTCAAGAAACAGCGGCAGGCCATGCCGATCGCAGAGGGCGCGGACCTGCCGCAAATTTTCCAAACTCACCGGCTGGCCGCCGTAGCTGTTGCTGGTGATGGTGGTCATCACCAACGGAATCGATTCCGGGCCGACGCGCTCGATCAGCGCCGCCAGCCGCGTCACGTCGAGATTGCCTTTGAAGGGGTGTGGCGTGCGCGGATCGAGGGCCTCGGCAATGGGTAGATCCACCGCTTCGGCCCCGGAATGCTCGATGTTGGCCCGGGTCGTGTCGAAATGCGCATTGCTGGGCACGACCTTGCCCGGGGCGCCGACCAGCTCGAACAGGATCCGCTCGCTGGCTCGGCCCTGGTGCGTGGGCAGCACGTGGGCAAAGCCGGTGATCCGCTGGAGCACGCGCTCGAAGCGAAAAAAACTGGGCGAGCCGGCATAGCTTTCGTCGGCTTGCATGATGCCGGCCCATTGGGCACTGCTCATCGCGCCGGTGCCGCTGTCGGTGAGCAGGTCGATCAACACGTCTTCCGAGCGCAACTGAAAGACATTGAAGCCGGCGGCCGCCAGTGCCGCCTCGCGCTCCGCCGGCGTCTTGAGCCGGATCGGCTCGACGACTTTGATCCGAAACGGTTCGATAATGGTCTTCATGGGCGCGCGTTCCCGGGGGTCGATGCCATGCCGCCACAAGGAATGATTCGCGACGATGGCCGAAGTGGCGCAGCAATTCGGCTATTCGGCCGGCTGGCGCACTTCCTGGTGAGCATACCCGAAGAACCGGGCGCACCAGCGCGGATCGTCGATGACCATCTCGTCGCCGGGCTTCGCCACCGCGTGAAAATAGGCTTTGTACGTGCGATAGGTGGGCGGCAGCGGCACGTGCAGCGTCGGGATCGTGAAGCCCACCAGCTCGCGGCCATGCCAGCGGGCCATTGGCAGGTTCGAGGAGTACAGGCAGTGGGCCAGATAGGCATCGACGATGCCCAGGTAATAGCCCCAGGGGCTGACGAGCAGCAGCACGGCCGCCACGCGGCATAGGACACCCACGCGGGCGAAATCCGCCGCCAGGCTTTCGCGCCAGGGCCGCACCAGCGCCAGGCCCGCCAAGGCCAGGGCAATGTTCCAGGGCCAGATGGCCACGTTCCAATCCACGTACACGAGCGAGGCCAACACGCCCAAGTGCAGCACGAGCGCCACCCAGCCGGCCAGCCGCCGCGTGCGCGGCACCAAGACCATCACGCCCAACAGCATCTCGACGACGGCGACGACGCCGGCCACCCACACGCCGCCGGTCGCGGAAGAGCCGGGCGCCACCTGCGACCACAGCCAGCCGGCGAACACGCCGTAATAATGCGGGCTGATGATCTTATGAAACCCTGAAAAAAACCAGAGAGCCGCCAGGTGCATCCGCCCCAATAGCTTGGCTCCCGCCGCCGGCAGCGTGGCCAGCAGCAGAAAACACATCGAGATCAACTCCGGCTGGAGCCGCGTCTGGTCGAGCGCAATGGCTCCCAACAGCACCGCCGCATGCAGGGCCACGCCCACGCGCGGTGCGATCAGCACCACGGCCAGCGAGCCGAGCAGCAGCCAGCCGGTATCAACCTGCGGCAGGTTCACGGCCGGCAGCAGCGGCGGCGCTTCGCGCACCTGCCAGAGCGGCCAGGTGATGCACACGGTGGCGGCCTGCGCGGCGACGACCAGCAGGCGAAACAGCGTCAGCGGCCACGATCCGGTGATGGCCGGTCCACTGATGATCTTGGGCCCCATCCGCCGCGTCCCAAAAAGAGCGCAAAATCGCCGGCCGCGACACGCGATTGCCGGTTTGAGCAAGTCTAGCATGCTGCGCACGCCAGGACGGTTAGCGCGAAGATTCAGCGCAATCCGTGGTCTTCCTTTGTCGCCTACCGGCGCCAGCTCGGCTTTTTGGCCAGAGCGCGAGGGTTGCGGACGAGCGGCGCGTGCCCCTCGGGCGGGCTGGGAGCGCTAGATCGCGTGAGGCGCAAGGGCCGCACGAGCGAGGCTCGCGGGCCGCGCTCGTTGGGACCGGATCGCGAGGGAGCCAATTCGAAGGCCACTTGCTGGCCTTCCCACAAGGCGTCGAGCGCGACGTCTTCGAGCACCGAGTCACGAAAAAACACTTCGCGGCCGCCGTCGGCGGGCACGATAAAACCATAGCCGCGATCGAAGTTCAAAAACTTTACCAGGCCTTCAGCCACGCGCTTAGTTCCTTCCTGCCCTCGGGTCGGGCAGTTTCTTGGGCTCGTACGGATGATCGCGCTTGGAGAGCACGCGCGCTTCGAGAATGCGATCCGCCTTGACGCCGGGTTGCGGGCGGTTGGGATCGATGCGCTGTAATTGATCCACCACGTCCATGCCCTTGATGACCCGGCCAAACACGGTGTGCTTGCCGTCCAGATGGGGCGTGTCTTCGAAGGTGATGAAGAACTGCGAGCCGCCCGTATCGCGGCCGGCGTGCGCCATGCTGAGGCTGCCGCGCGTGTGCTTGTGGGCGTTGTCCTGGTAGCATTCGCAGGCGATGCAATAGCCTGGCCCGCCGCTGCCGGTACCTTTGGGACATCCGCCTTGGGCCATGAAGCCGTCGATGACGCGGTGGAATTTCAGGCCGTTGTAATACTTCTTTTCGACCAGGTTGACGAAATTAGCGACCGTATTGGGCGCCTCGTCTTCGTACAGCTCGACGACAACATCGCCCTTGCTGGTCTTCAGCAGTATCTGCGGATTGTCGGCCGCCTGCGCCGGCAGGGCGGCGGCCAAAGCCAGCAACGCAGCGCAAAACATCGGTTTCATCAGGTTCAGTCCGCCCATCTGGCACCATCCTCCCTGCTCAAAGTTCAACGGGTCAAAGTGCATTGATGCCCTGCCAATGCCAACATAAGCCCCGCGCGAAACTTGCACAACCGGCGATTGCGAAGGATTCGGTTCTCGGGCCTAGAATAGACCGCCAGCGCCCGGCATTTTGTGCTCACGATGATACGAGCGAGCATGCACGTGGGCCTCGGGAAACAGTT
>DATCFX010000452.1:0-1712 GCA_036509275.1 Pirellulales bacterium
CGCTGATCGGCTGCTCGCGCGACCGGATGCAATCGAAGAAGTTACCCATGTGATTGATGATGGCGTCCAGTTTGCCGACGCGCTCGGGGCGGCTGAGGTTGTCGTGCGTGTAGAGTTTGAACTGGTCGCGGGCCAGCGGCCGCTCTTTCAAATCATCGACCGCCTTGCCGGCCACCGTGCCGCGATTGGCCAGGATGCGTCCCTCGCTGCCGGTAAACAGCACGCCGTTGCGGCCGGTGTCGCTAATGGTCAGCTCCACGCCGTTGGCATACTTGCAGCGGACCGAAAAATCGAGCGGCACGTTGTAGCCGTCGCGCACCTCGGGCAGCTTGCCGACGCCCGACACTTCCACCGGCAGCGAGCCGATGCCCCACTGGGCGATGTCCACGTGATGGGCGCCCCAATCGGTCAACTGGCCGCCGGAGTATTCGTACCACCAGCGGAACGTGTAGTGGCAGCGCTCGTCGATGTACGGCACGTCCGGCGTCTGGCCCTGCCACAGGTCCCAGTTCAATTTACTCGATGGCTTGCGAGTTTCGAACGGACCGCCGACGATGTTCTTGCCCAGCACCACGTCCACGCGCTGGAGCTTGCCGATGCGCCCCTGGCGGACCATTTCGGCGGCCAGCCGGAAGCGATGATCGCTGCGCTGCCATGAGCCGACCTGCACGACGCGGCCGGTCTCCTGCACCACTTTTTCGATCAAGCGTCCTTCGTCGATAGTCAGCGTCAGCGGCTTTTCAACGTACACGTCTTTGCCGGCCCGGCAGGCATCGATCACCATCTTGGCATGCCAATGGTCGGGCGTGCCGATCAGCACCACGTCTACGTTCTTGTCGGCCAGCAACTTACGATAGTCGTCGAAAATTTTAGGCGTGCTGCCGAAACTGGCCCGAGCTTGCTCCAGCACATTGCGATCGGCGTCGGCCAGCGCGACCACGTCGCCATATTGCTGGGCCACGAGCGTAATCACGGTGCCCTGGTAGCGCAGGCCGATCGCGCCGATGCCCAACCGCGCGTTGGGCGATCGCGGTTTTTTATTAACGACCGGCGCGGCGGCCAAAGTCGTTGCCGCATGGCCGGCGGCCAAAGCCCCCGCCGTGGCCGAAAAGAAGTCGCGGCGATTGAACTCTAAATCAGACATGGCAGGAGCCTCTTCCTAGACAAATCATACCGAACCTTGCGGCACGAAAAGGAAATTCACCACAAAGACACAAAGAGCACGCCGTTTTTCTTCGTGTCCTTTGTGTCTTTGTGGTCCATCTTCTACTCGCTTTCAATGCTGGAACTCTGATCGGGGCTAACCGACGCTGATGGGAATTAGCGAAGATTAGTGACAATTAGCGTTCCTCCTCCCAATTGTCAGATGGAAACTTGGAACCGCCGTGGTTTCATTATTGCTTCTCGGCCTCTACGTAAAACAGCGACAAGCGATCGCCACTTTGCGGGCCGTGGAAGCTGAGGTCGATCGAACGCTCGAATTCCATCGGTGCTTCCAAGAGCCAGCGCCAGATCAAACCGCCGGCCCGTCCGGCCAGAGCGTCGCGGGCCGTTCCGTCTGGCGGCAATCCGCAGAGAACGCCCAGCGGCGCGCCGGACCAGCCGGCCAGCGACTGCGAGTCGACACTGACGTCGAGCGTCGGCTCCTCGCCGTCTTTTGCGTTCTGCCGGCAGACCACGCCGATCCAGCGTCCACGGCCGGTTAATGTGGC
>DATCFX010000453.1:0-1988 GCA_036509275.1 Pirellulales bacterium
GGAGTGACGCCCTTGGGTTTCTCGAAGTCGCCGGCGTCGACTTCGCAGACGAGCCGAGGCTCGAGAGCGCGGGCGACTTGGCCCGTCGAGAAAAGAATGCCGAGCAAAACGCAGCTCATTCCGCGTTCGCAGCGCCGAATCGCGGCTGAGCGTCGCAGCACGCGTAACGCCCAGGGCGCCGGCCGGCGGCTCCGGGCTTGCGTCTGTTCGATCACGGTATGCACCTCTCGCCGAGGTTCTCAGGGCAACTTGGCGTGGCCCTCTCATTCAAGAGTCTAACAGCCGCAATATCGGTTCACATCTGCGAGCGGCGTCAATTTTAAAGATTCGGCAGCGAGGGGACGGGGGCCGCGGGGCGGCCGATGCCGGGGCGAGGAACCGGGATGACGGTCTGACGCACCGACAGGCCCAGGGGCTGGTCGAGTTCCCATTGAGCCAGAAAGGCCCAGGGCGTGTCGGGGTTCTTGTCGACGCAGCGCTGGAGCAGACGCTTGGCCTCGGCCGCGCGTTTGAGGACCTCCGAATCGGTCGACTTGAGCTGCGGCGAGGGCTCGAAGACGATGTGGTTGGTGTCGGGATTGAGCATGCCGGCGTTGGCAAAGACCTGCTGGCAGGTGAGTTTGTATTCTACGTGCCGCACGCTCATGGACAGCAGGCGGCCGCGCGTCAGATCGTACCAGGCCCGCCAGCGCGGCGAATCGTCGCGCTCGTATTGCTGCTCCATGCCGGCGGCGCCGAAGCGTGACAAGGCCTGCTCCAGCACCGTCGAGGCCAGCGACAGCTTGGCCGTCTCGGCGGCGAACTCGCCGGTCAAGGCGCCGCGGAATTCGCCGGCCGTCAAATACAAATTGTGGACGCGGAAAGGATATGACTCGCTGCGCCGCGAAATGAACGACAGCTTCGGCAATGAGAGCACCTGCTGCTGGTCGTAGCTGAGTTGCACGACGTCGGATACCGCCTTGCGCAGCGGATGATAGCGCAGCATGCGCAGGTACTCGTCGGCGGACCCGTAGTCGGGCAGGTACGCCTTCAGATCTTCGAACTTGAACGGGGCGCGGCTGAAATCGTGGTCCAGCAGCGTGTATTTGCCGCCGGTCTCCAGCGCCAGGCGCGTCAGGGCGTACGGCCCGACGCCCGACAGCAGGCCTTCGCGATACGGGCCGCCGTACCAGGGAACGTCTCCACCGACCTGCGCGCCGCGCAGCGTCCAGGGCGGCAGCGTGGAATCGTGCCAGTAGGCCAGCAACAAGCGCTCGGCAAACGACGTGTCGGGGCCGCGTTTGATCGGCAGCAGAAAGCGGTAGCCCGTCGCGCGATCGACGTACGGGTGGACGCCCATCTCGCTGCCAAAGGCCGACGACGGGCCGACGACCGACACGACCACGCGCTGCTGCCGGCAGAACGCGATCATGTCTTCGAGCCGCAAGGTGTCGTCGCCCGATTCGTCGGTCCAGACGACAATCAGGATGCCGCCCCGCCACGACTTGCGGTACTTGCGGACGCACTGCTCAATGGCCGTCATCACGTTTTCCAGCCCGGTGGTATCGATCGGCGTGTCGGCCACGGCCTCGACCATCTTCAGGCCGAATTTCGTCGGCGAGACGAGTTCCAACGTGCTGCCGCCATAGGCCACGGCTGCATTCATCAACTGGTGCGAGCTGCCGCGCCGTGCTTCGAGATCGCGATAGAACGGCTCGATGCGTGCCGCCACCTGTTGGCGGTCGTCGTACAGGCTCAACGAGGCGTCGAGGAGCCAGACGACCATCAAGTCGCCGGTGGCCAGTTCGCCGCGAATGGTTGACAAAATGCCGTCGACGGCCGAGCCGACGCCTTCGGCCGCCACCACGCCGCCGCCCGTGGCCGACGACGGCGCGCGCCCCGCTCCCCGGCCGGTGGCACCGCCTTTGCCATTTCCGGGCAGCCAGCCGAGGCGTTTGCTGCTCGTGAGCGACCCGGCGCCCGAACCGCTTGCGCCCGCAGCCGGGCCG
>DATCFX010000454.1:0-5454 GCA_036509275.1 Pirellulales bacterium
ATCGTGAATCAGGCGATCAACCAGATCGCCACGCTCAGCGGCCAACTCGGCGCGTTGCAGACCAACGTGTTGGACAGCAACATCAGCAGCTTGCAAACGAACCTGGAGCAGGTCAGCTCGGCCCAGAGCAATATCCAGGACGCCAATTTTGCTTCGGAAACGGCCAACCTCACCCGGGCCCAAATCCTGGTGCAAGCCGGCACGAGCGTGTTGTCGATCGCCAATTCGCAGCCGCAGAACGTCTTGACGCTGCTGCAGAAAATCCAGTAAACGCGCCTAGCGCAGAAGTAAGAGCTTCGCTCGATCGAGCAACGCTAATTTGATTTGATCCGCCAGCCGGTTGGGTTCGCCCGGCCGGCTGGCGGCTTTGTCTGAGTGCGGAGAATGGTGCCATGGCTAGCGTCTCAACTGGCGTCGGGCTGATCAGCGGCATCAACACATCCGCCATCGTCGATGCGCTGATCCAGGCGGATTCCGGACCGCTCACCTCGCTGCAAAACGAAGTCAGTACCGCGGGCACGCAGAAGACCGATTTGCTGGGCCTTTCGGCGGATTTGTTGGCCGTGCAAAACGACGCCACGGCGCTGAAAAACTCCTCCGTTTTGAATGCCCGCGCCGCCACCAGCAACAGCTCCTCGCTGAGCGTCGCGGCCGACAACACGGCGGCCTTGGGCAGCTATCAATTGCAGGTCCTGCAACTGGCCCAGAACCAACAACTGGTTTCGTCGGGGTTTGCCAGCGCCAACAGCACCGTCGGCGCCGGCACCATCACGATCAAGCAAGGCGGATCGCTCAACACCCAAACCCCGTTGGACCAGCTCAACGGCGGTGCCGGTGTGGCCGCCGGCACCATTCGCATTACCAGCGGCAACGGCACCAGCGCGACGGTCAATCTTTCGACCGCCCAGACGCTCAACGACGTGGTTTCGGCCATCAACAATACCGCCGGCATCGGCGTCACCGCCTCGCTTACAGGTCAAGGCCTGGAACTGACGAACCTCAACGGCGCGACCGGCGCGATTAGCGTCGCCGACGTCAACAATACGACCACGGCCGAAGACCTCGGCCTGACCGGCGGCGCGACGCAGGGCTCCTCGCTCCTGGGCACCAACCTGATCACGCTTTCCGACAACACCCAGTTGAGCACGCTCAACGACGGCAACGGCGTCAGCATCGCCGGCAACTCCGCGGATTTCGTCGTCAACTTGCAAAACGGCTCGCAAGTCTCGGTCACGTTAGGTTCGGCTTCGACCATCGGGGACGTGATCAACGCCATCAACAATGCTTCCGGCGCCGCCGGAAACCTTTCGGCCAGCATCTCCAGCGACGGCACACACCTCGTGCTGACGGACTCCACCACCGGCAGCAACACGCTGTCGGTCTCGGCCGTCAACGCCAGCCAGGCCGCGCAGGACCTGGGCATCCTGGGCACCGCGCCCAGTGGCGGCGTGCTCGACGGCGGCCAGGTGCTGGCCGGCGTCAACAGCGTGCTGCTCAAGGATCTCAACGGCGGCAGCGGCGTGGGCACCCTGGGCACCCTCGATCTGACCGATCGCAGCGGGGCCACGGCCACGGTAGACCTGTCGTCGGCCAGTTCGCTATCGGATGTGATCAACGGCATCAACTCGGCCGGCATCGGCTTGCATGCCTCGCTGAACTCCGCCGGTGACGGCATCCAGGTCCTCGACACGACCGGTTCGGCCAACTCGAACCTGATCATTGCCGACGGCAGCGGCAGCACGCTGGCCGCCCAACTGAACATCGCCACCAACGTGGCCACTTCGTCCGTCAATTCCGGCGACCTCAATCTGCAATACATCAGCGACAACACGCAGTTGTCCGGCCTCAACGGCGGCAGCGGCGTCGCCGCCGGCGAGATCAAGGTGACCGACAGCACCGGCGCGTCGCAAATCGTCAATCTTTCGTCGGCGCAGTCGATCGGAGACGTGATCAACGCCCTTAATAGCTCCGGATTGCACATCCAAGCCTCGATCAACAGCGCCGGCGACGGCATCCTCGTGACGGACAACGGCGGCGGCGCCGGCCAATTGAGCATCGCCGAGCAGGGCGGGACGACGGCCGCCAACCTGAATCTGTTGGGCACCGCCACGGGCGGGCAAATTGACGGCGCAATGGAAACCAAGATAACCCTGTCGAGCACGGACAAGGTGAGCGATCTGATGAGCGACCTGGCGGCTTCCAACGCCCCGCTCACGGCCACGACCATCAATGATGGGAGCGGCTCGAACCCGCTGCGCATGCTGTTCAGGAGCAGCCAAAGCGGCGCGGCAGGCAACCTGGTGATCGACACCGGCACGACCGGCCTGAAGCTTTCCACGCTGGACACCGGCACCAATGCCGTCTTGTCGCTGAGCGACGGCGCCGGAGGCTCGCCGCTGGTGATGTCGTCATCGTCCAATACGTTCTCGACTCAGATCCCGGGTCTCACAATCACCGCCAGCCAGGTGATGAGCAGTCCGACGACCGTAACCGTTACGCAAAACACGCAGCCGCTGGCCAACGCCATCGGCCAGTTCGTCAGCGATTTCAATACGGCATATTCCCAGTACCAAACGCTGACCAGTTATAACACGACGACCAATTCCGGCGGCGATTTGTACAATGACCCGATCATGGAGCAGATCGGCTTGCAGCTGAACAGCCTGATTGGCCAAACCTTTGGCGCCTCGAATTCAGCCAACGCGACCGTGGCGACGACGTCCAACCCTGTGCAATCGCTGGCCGACTTGGGCATTACCTACAGCAACGGCCAGCTCTCGCTCAATCAGACCGCGCTAACCAGCCAACTTACGAGCAATGCGTCGGCCGTGAGCGCCTTCTTCAATACGGCGAAGACCGGTTTTGCCGACAGCGTTTCGACCCAACTCGATAGCATTACCAACGCGTACAATGGCGCGATTACCGAGGACGTCAACGGCCTGGCCGACAAGGTCACCGGCTGGAACAACCAGATCGCCATTCAGAACGCTTATCTGAAGGCCCAGCGGACCCAACTCCAGACGCAATTCCTGGCGATGGAACAGGCCATGGCGACGTTGCAGTCTCAACAAAGCGCCTTGGGAAGCCTGCAAAACATCTCCGCGTCGTCGGGCTCCGGCAGCAGTTCGTCCTCGGCGAGCAGCTCGTCCAGCAATTCATCGGCGACCTCCAACGGCCTGGCCAGCGCGAGCGTCTCGTAATCCGGCGCGTCGGCCGGCCCTGGACCGGCCGTCATTCGACCTTACCCGCAGTCGCAACAACGCTTCAGCAAGGAGGAAGCCCGCATGGCTCCCAGTGTTCGCGAGACCTATCTGGCTGGCGAAGTGTTCGCCGCCCCGCCGCAAAAATTGCAGCTCATGCTCATCGAGGCGGCCATCCGCCTGGCCAGGCTTGCCGAGCAGCATTGGAATGCCGGCGAGCACCGCGCCGGGGCCACTGCCGTCAGCCGCTGCCAGGAGATTATGGTCGAGTTGCTATCGGGCCTGCGGCCGGACAATATGCCCGAACTTGTCAGCCGCGTGGCCGGCGTCTATATGTTCATCTACCGCTCGCTGGTGGCGGCCATGCGAAACCGCGATCCGCGCAAATTGGCCGACGCGGTGCAGGTGTTGGAAATGGAGCGCGAAACCTGGCGACAGGTTTGCTCCGCCTTGGCGTCGTCTTCGGAGCCCGTTGCGTCCGACGAACGGCTGACGCTCGAAGCCTGAGCATTCCCAGCCTCGCACGGCGGTGATAAACTGGATGCGGGGACGTCCGGCTTCCGGCGACCCGACGCATCAGCCATCCGCGGGAACAGGCCAAGGGTCAGTCCATGTCGACTCAGTCGCAACTTCATGTCCCGGGCGAACCGACGCTGGCCCTGGTCCCGCCGCTGGAATCGGGCGACTGCCTCGGCCGCGAGGAATTCGAGCGTCGCTACCAGGCAATGCCCGGGCTGAGAAAGGCGGAATTGATCGATGGGGTGGTATTCGTGGGATCTCCTGTTTCGCATGCGCATGGCACCGCGGAGGCGCGGGTTTCGCTTTGGCTAGGCACGTACGCCACACAGACGCCACGCGTTGAGTGTGCCACGAATACCACCGTCCGCCTGGACGCCTTCAACGAGGTGCAGCCGGATGCCCTGCTGCGGCTGGCGGCGGGGGGCCAGTCGCGAATCGAAGGCGAAAACCAATTCCTGGAGGGTGCGCCGGAACTGGTGGCCGAAGTTGCGTTGACCAGTGCCGGCCGCGATTTGCACTCCAAGCTGGCGCTTTACCGCCGTCATGCGGTGCGCGAGTATCTTGTCTGGCGCGTGCTGGAGGGGCAGCTCGATTGGTTTGTGCTGGATGCAGGCGACTTTGTGCCGCTTGCGCCCGAGGCCGCCGGCATCTCACGGAGCCGCGTCTTCCCCGGCCTGTGGCTCGATCGCGCCGCGCTGCTGCGCGGCGATATGTCCGCGGTGCTGGCGGTTTTGCAACAGGGCCTCGCCTCGCCCGAGCATGCGGCCTTTGCCGGCCGATAAGCCTGGGTCGCGCGGGCGCGCAGCCGCTGGCCCTGCAATCTCGGGCCAGAAGCTTGATTCTGGCCTGAGTGCCGTTAGGCTACGAGATGGCCTTGTGCCGGCGCCTGCCACAGATCGGCTTGCGGCCACTGCGCACAAGCCTCAAAACGACACCGGGGAGACGGAGCCATGGTCCGTGGTGCGTGTCTTGCGGCGTGCAGTGTCAAGCTGCCGCTGGTGCTGGTTGTCCTGCTTGCCTGCTCGCCGGCAGCCGACGCACAAGAATCACCCGGCGGTCCGGCAGCCGCTGCCGCGCCGCAGTCGGCAGCCAGCAAAGCCGAGCTCGCGGCCGCTTTGCAGCAGCGCGACCGGTACGATCGCGAGACCCGCCAGCACGCGGCCGCCGGCCGCTGGGACGAGGCCATCGCCACGGCGCTGGAGATGTTGGCGATCGAGCGCCAGGTGCTGGGCGACGAGCACGAGGAGGCCGACGGCTCGCGGGAATGGCTGGCCGGCTTGTACGCTCTCGCCGGCCAATCGGCCGCCGCCGAAAAAATGGCGCGGCAACTGCTCGAGCGGCGCGTCCGGCAATTCGGCGCGGAGCACTGGCGGACCCGTTCTTCGAAAGACCTGCTAAAGCAGGTCGAACGGATGGCAATACTGGGTGCGGCCGAGCGCGACGAGCTCAAGCAAGCCGATCGCGATTGGCAACAAGCAATGTTGCTGTATGGCGACCGCCAATACGAGCAGGCGTTTCCGCCGCTTCGCCGCGCCGCCGCGACGCGCCGGAAAATCCTCGGCGACGATCTCGTGGCCTGTGGACAGCCGCTCTGGATGTTGGGCCAGGCGAGCGTACACTTGCGTCAGCCGGCCGATGCACGAGCCGCCTACGAGCAAGCGGCCGAGGTGTTTCGCAAGGCATTGGGGGACAAGCATCCCAAGGTCGCCGGGTGCCTGGACGGCGTGGGCAGCAT
>DATCFX010000455.1:0-2948 GCA_036509275.1 Pirellulales bacterium
GACAACGGACAACGGACAACGGACAAAGCCCCCCCGCTTGTCGGCGGCTGGCTGCTCTTGTAGCTTAGGGTGCTTCGTCCCTCAAGTCTTTATTTACGAGCGCGGGGCCCATGAGCGACCCTTATTTTCAAAGCCTGTTTGCCGAGCGGATCGGCGGCATCAACTACGGCAAAGGCACCGAGATCTATAAGTTCGAAAAGATCAAGCGCGCCAAGCGCAAGGCGCTGGCCGAGCATCCCGAGCGCTCGCTGATCGATTTCGGCATCGGCGAGAACGACGAGCCGGCGCCCGAGCCAGTGCGGGCGGTCATGGCCCGCGAGATCAACGACCCGGCCAACCGCGGCTACGCCGACAACGGCATCGCGGCGTACAAAGAGGCGGCCGCGCGCTTCATGCAGCGGAATTTCGGCGTGACGCTCGACCCGGCGAAAGAGATCAACCATTGCATCGGCTCGAAGACGGCGCTGGCCATGCTGCCGGCCGCCTTCATCAACCCCGGCGACGTCACGCTGATGACGGTGCCCGGCTATCCCGTGGCCGGCACGCACACGCGCTATTATGGCGGCAGCGTGTTCCGCTTGCCGCTGGCGGCGGAAAACGATTTTCTCCCCGACCTGGAGAGCATTCCGGCCGACGTGCGCGAGCGGGCCAAGCTGCTGGTGCTCAACTATCCCAACAGCCCCACCGGCAAGCTGGCCACGCGGGCGTTCTACGAGCGCGTGATCGAGTTTGCCCGCCGCCACAACGTGGTGGTCATGCAGGATGCGGCCCACATCATGCTCAGCTACGAGGCCCCGCCGCTAAGCTTTTTGTCGGTGCCCGGCGCCAAGGAAGTCGGCGTTGAAGTCCACTCGATGAGCAAGGGCTTTCACATGATCGGCTGGCGGCTGGGCTTTGTGTGCGGACACGAGCGCATCGTGCAGGCCCTGGCCGACGTCAAGGACAACAGCGACTCGGGCCAGTTCATCGCCATCCAGAAGGCTGGCGCCGCGGCGCTGGATAACGAGGCGATTCCCGGCCAGGTTCGCACCAAGTATCGCCGCCGGCTGGAAAAGCTGGTGGCCACGCTCCAGCGGGCCGGCTTCGAGTGCCGCATGCCCGGTGGGACGTACTTCCTGTATACGCCCAGCCCGCGCGGTCTGGCCGCCGGCACGCGTTTCGATACGGCCGAAGCGGCCAGCCAGTACCTGATCACCGAGCACTCGATCTGCACCGTGCCCTGGGACGACGCCGGCGCGTTTTTGCGTTTTTCCGTCACCTACGAAGCGCCCGACGAAGCGGCCGAAGACGCGCTGATGCGCGAGACCGAAGCCCGGCTGAAAAAAATCCAGCCGGTGTTTTAAGCGGAGGCGTTGTTCGGTACCCAGTACCCAAGCGCGAACAAACATCCGCTCCGTCCATGCCCGACCGCCTGCACCAGTTCTGGATCGACGTTGGCGGGACGTTTACCGATTGCATCTGCCTGCGGCCCGATGGCTCGTTGGCGCGCAGCAAGGTGCTCAGCTCGGGCGTGGTGAAAGGCGCAGTCGCGGCCGGCTCGGACACTGGCACGATTCTAGACCCGGCCCGCACGGCCGATCCGCCGGATTTTTGGGTCGGCTATCGGTTACGCTTGCTCGATATCGTTGGTCAACCCATCGACGCGGGCACGGTGCGGGCGTCCGACGCCGCGAGTGGCCAACTGCTGCTCGATCGAGAATTGCAAATCGCTCCCGCCGCCGGGCAGCCTTACGAATTGACCAGCGGCGAAGAATCGCCCTTGCTGGCAATTCGCCATTTGCTGGGCCTGCCGCTGGCGGCGGCCATTCCGCCAGTTGCGGTGCGGCTGGGTACCACGCGCGGCACCAATGCGCTGCTCACCCGCCGCGGCGCGCCCACCGCACTGGTCACCACGCGCGGCTTCGGCGACATCCTGCGGATCGGTTATCAAAACCGCCCGAAACTTTTCGAGCTGACCATCCACAAGCCCGAGCCGCTGTTTTGCGAGGTCATCGAAATCGCCGAGCGTGTGACGATCGATGGCCAGGTGCTGCTGTCGCCGGACGCGGACGAAGTTCGCCGTCTGCTGGCCGCCGCACGCCAGCGCGGCGTTCAGTCGCTGGCCATCTGCCTGCTGCACGGCTACGCGCATCCGGCCCACGAGCAAATCATCGAAAGCATCGCCCGCGAAGTCGGCTTCCGCCATCCGAGCACCAGCCATCGCGTGGCGCCGCTGGTAAAAATCGTGTCGCGGGGCGATACGACCGTGATGGACGGCTATCTCAATCCGATCCTGCAGGACTACGTGGCCGGCTTGCAGCAGGCGCTGGGGGCCGGCGAGTTGCGGATCATGACTTCCTCCGGCGGCCTGGTATCGGCCGGTCAATTCGTGGGCAAAGACAGCGTGCTCTCCGGCCCGGCGGGCGGCGTGGTCGGATTCTCGCAAGTCGCCCGGGCCGCCGGCTTCGAGCGGGCCATCGGCTTCGACATGGGCGGCACCAGCACCGACGTGGCCCGCTTCGACGGCCGTTATGAACTCGAGTACGAAACCGAAAAGGCCGGCGTGCGGATCGTCGCGCCGATGCTGGCCATCGAGACGGTAGCTGCCGGCGGCGGTTCGATCTGCGGCTTCGACGGCGTGAAGTTGGTCGTCGGCCCCGACAGCGCCGGCGCCGATCCCGGCCCGGCCTGCTATGGCCGTGGCGGGCCGCTGGCGGTGACCGACATGAACGTGCTGCTAGGAAAAATCCTGCCGGAGCGGTTCCCGTTTCCGCTGCGTCGCGAGGCAATCGAAACGCGTCTGGCCGAGCTGGCCGCGGAGATTGCCAAGTGTACTGGCCAATCGTTCGATCATGCCCGGCTGTGCGAAGGCTTTTTGCAGGTGGCCAATGCCAACATGGTGAAAGCCATCCGGCGCATCTCGCTGGCCAAAGGCGCCGATCCGCGCGACTATGTGCTGGTGGCCTTCG
>DATCFX010000456.1:0-5177 GCA_036509275.1 Pirellulales bacterium
ATAAGGACCTGGCCGCGGAAATAGAACCTGGACCCGCCGCAAGCAGTTGCCGCCGCGCGACACGTCGCCAAAAGGCAACGGGCGCACCCCTTCATGTGTGGCCGCGGGGCAACATCGGCTCCGCGCGCCGAGGCCGGCGGATCGACCTTAAGTGCTTATCAATAAGCACATTGCCGCTGTCATCTTAGACGCGTGCGCAGCACTTGGCATTCGATCTGCTTTAGCTCCCATCAACGCCGCTTGCCGCATCACCCCGATACTTGCGACTTGGCTTTCAAGTTGCAGTGTCAAAAGCCCCAAGGACTTTTGCTTTGCGAAAAACCACTGGTAAGTCGAGCAGCACTGGCCGGGCCACCGTCACCAAGCAATCCAAGCCGATCCGCAAATCCGACATCGCGCCGGCACTGGAAACCATCCTGGAGCCGGAAGTCGACGGCGACGATGCTGAATATGTCGGCGAATTAGACGACGACGTGCAGGCCGCCGACGAAGATGTGGCCGGCGAAGGCGAACTCGACGACTTCAGCACCGCGCTCACCGGCTCGGCCGATCGCATTGATGACCCAGTGCGAATTTATCTGATGCAGATGGGCGAGATCCCGCTGTTGAGCCGGACCCAGGAGGTCGAGTCGGCCAAGCGGATCGAGGTGGCCCGCACGCGGTTCCGCAACGGCTTGCTGGCCAGCGACTTTGTGCTGGCCGGCGCTGTGGCGATGATTAAGAAGGTTCGCGATGGCGAGTTGCGTCTGGACCGCACGGTGGACGTGTCGGTGACCGACGCGGCGCTGAAAAAGCACACGCTGGCCCGCATCGGGCCGAACCTGGCCACGCTGGACAAGCTGCTCGGTCAGAACCGCCGCGATTTCATGATCGTCATCAGCAAAAGCCGCACGCAGACGGAGCGCCACGCCGCGTGGCGGCGGCTCGTACTGCGGCGCCGCCGCGCCGTGCGTTTGGTCGAGGAGTTGAACCTGCGGATTCAACGGCTCCAGCCGCTGGTGCAAAAGCTGCACGAGATCTCGCAGCGGATGGATGTGCTATCGGTCCAACTCGGCCAGGTGTCGAGCGACCCGGTGATCCTGGCTCGCCAGGTCGAAGCCCGCAAAGAGCTGCGCTATCTGATGCGGATCACGTTGGAAAGCCCCTCGACGCTGCGGACCCGCACGCTGCGGACGTCCGAATATCAGCACGAGTACGACGCGGCCAAACGCGTGCTCTCAGCCGGCAATCTGCGGCTGGTCGTCTCGATCGCCAAGCGGTATCGCAACCGTGGCTTGAGCTTCCTGGACCTGATTCAGGAAGGCAACACGGGACTGATGCGTGCCGTCGACAAGTTCGAGCACGCCCGGGGCTACAAGTTCTCGACCTACGCCACCTGGTGGATTCGTCAGGCCATTACGCGCTCGCTGGCCGATCAGAGCCGCACGATCCGGCTGCCGGTTCACATGATCGAGACGATGGGCCGCGTGCGGGGAGTGATCCGCGATTTTCTGCAACGCACCGGCCGCGAGCCCACGGTCGAAGAGACTTCGGCCGCCACCGGCTTGAGCCTGGAAGAGACCAAGTGCGTGCTGAAGATGACGCGGCAGCCGCTGTCGCTCGATCAGCCGGTGGGCGATCACGACGATAGCTTCTTTGGCGAGTTTGTGCAGGATCACCGCGAAGTGGACCCGCTGCACGACATGAACCAGGACCTGCTCAAGCAGCGGCTGGCCGGCGTGCTGGAAGGGCTGAACTATCGCGAGCGTGAAATCCTCAAGCTGCGTTACGGCCTGGCCGACGGTTACGCCTATACGCTCGAAGAGGTCGGCAAAATCTTTTCCGTCACCCGCGAACGCGTGCGTCAGATCGAAGCCAAGGCCGTCCGCAAGCTCCAGCACCCCGTGCGCGCCCGCGACCTGGCCGGCTTCATGGACCGGGTAGAGATCGCTTCCTGAGAAAATGATGAATGCAGAGTGATGAATGATGAATGATGAAGAAGCCCACGGACTGCGGTTCGTGGGCTTTTTTATTCATCATTCCGCATTCATCGTTCATCATTCGGCTCTCTCACCGTCGCACCCCCTGCCCCGCCGTGGCGATCGTCGCCGTGTATCGGGCCGTGAGCCAGTCGGCGATCACGCGGCCGGCGATGCGGTGGCCGTACTCGCTGAGTTGCTGCTGATGGCGACAGAAGGGGGGCTGCGTCGCGGCGCGGAAATGCGGCAACAGGTCAATGACCAGTGCGTCGTGCTCGTCGGCAAAGGCGATCAAGCGCCGCTGGGGCAACTGGAGATCGAACTGGTCGGCCTCGCAGCCGATCCGCCGCCCGGCCGCCTGGCAGGTTTGCGGCGAGATTTGATAATCGGCCGGCACCACCACCAGCGCCAGCGCCACGTGCTTCTGCCGGCATTGAGTGGCCAGCCGATCAAGCTGACCGAGCAACTCGTTCCAGCGTTGCTGGGCCGACGTGTTGAGCGGCGTGCGGCACAACAGCAAGCGATCGCTCACCAGCCGTAAATAGGCCTCGTAATCCAAGCTCGTTTCGCTGGCGGCCGGCGTGGGCGCCAGCGGCGGTCGCCACAGGCGCCGGGCCATGCTCAAAGCCTGCCACGAGAGCAGCGAATGGGCCGGCGCCGGGCGGATCTCGCGGCCAAGCGAAATAAACGCCAGCACGAGATCTGGATGGAACCGCGCCACGTCCAGCCGCATTTGATGCGCATAATGTCCCGGATGGCAGCCCGGCATGGCGAAGTTGTAAACTTCGACCTCCGGCCGCCGTTGCTCAATCGCACGCAGGCAACTGTTTTGCCGATCGCCCGACAAAATGGTCTCGTCGCCCAGGGCCGCGATGCGGAATTGGCCGGCCGAACCGACCGGCTGGAACTCTTCGTCGCAGTAGCCGTCGCGATTGACCGAGCGGCCGCGGTACTGGCTGCCCGGCGCGAGCTTGATGCCGGCCAACACTTCGCGGGCTGCCAATCGCCGGTCGCCGGCCCAGTCGATCGAGCGCAGCGCGGCTTCGCCGACGAGCAACAGGATGGCCAGTGCCACGACGGCCTGCTCGGCGCCTCGCAGGTGCAATCGAGCGGTCCAATGCCGCCACTGGGCGTCGGGCAGCGGAGCCACCACCGGCACCAGGCACAGCGAATACCAGGCGGCCGCCAGGGCCAGCAGCTTTTCGCGCGAAGGCGTGCGGCCGTCGAGTTGGCAAACGACCCAGCAAGCCACGACGCCCCAAATCAGCCGCAGGAAAAACTGCCTGCCGAATTTCGGGCTGCGTGCCGGGCTCGAGCTGCTCAGCCGGCTCGCCAGCCGCAACTGCACCAGGCCGGCGACCACGAGCACCCAGCCGGCCAGGCCGGCATGGCTCGACCCGGCACCGTGGAACTGATCGTAGATGACGATGGCGCCCAGCGCCGTGCAGACGGCGGCTACGGCTGCCAGAGCATACCAGCAGCCGGGACGCGTGCCCGGTCGTGAACATCGAACGAAATCGTGCCTAGCCACGGTAGCCTCCGTGAGCGCTGTCGGCTGTCTTAGCCCGTCCAGATCTCGTGGCGGCCGTTGCGCTGTCGCGGTGGCTAGTCAGAGGATGCTATGCGAACGGTCGTTTTCGCTGGACACACAGTTCTACGCTGGCGTTCGATTGCCGCCATCGATACGGGAATTTGGCCGGTGCGTCAAGTTCAGTTGTGCAAGAGCTTCAGGCTGGCCGGGCCACCGCGCGCAACACGCGGCAGGTGGCCGGCGACTTGTTCAGCACATAGAAGTGAATGCCCGGCACGCGGGCGTCGAGCAGCCCTTGGACTTGCCGCGTGGCATGATCGACGCCGATTTCGAACTGCTCGTCCACCGAGTCGTCGTGCGCCTCCAGGGCCGCAACCAGGTCCGCCGGCAGCCGGGCGCCGCACATGGCGGTGATGCGGCGGACTTGCGCAAGGTTCGTAATCGGCAGCACGCCCGGCACGATCGGCACCCGAATACCGGCCTGGCGGCAGCGATCCTCGAAGCGGAAAAAGTCGTCGTTGTCGTAGAACAACTGCGTGATCACGACGTCGGCGCCGCAATCCACTTTGAATTTTAGATGGTCGAGATCCGCCTGCGGGCTTTCTGCCTCCTGGTGCATCTCGGGATAACCGGCCACGGCGATGCCGAAATCGGAAAACTCGCGCCGCACCAGCGCCACCAACTCGTGCGCATAGCGAAAGCCGCCATCAACCGCCTGGAAGCCGGCTTGCCCGCGCGGCGGATCGCCGCGCAGGGCCACGATGTTTTCGATGCCCTGCCGCTGGGCCTCGGCCAGGTAGCTGCGCAAATCGTCGATCGTGGCCCCGACGCACGTCAGATGCGAAGCCACTGGCACGCCGAACTGCCGCCGCACGCGCGAGACGATCTCGAGCGTCTTGTCGCGGGTCGAGCCGCCGGCACCGTAGGTACACGTAATATAGGCCGGCTCAAAGGCCGCCAGGTCGGGCAAGTGCCGGAACAACTCGTCTTCGCCCGCCGGCGTCTTGGGCGGAAACAGCTCGAACGAGAGCGCGAATTTTTCCGGCCCATAGGTGGAGCGAAGCGTCATGGCATCCTGAAGGGGCTTGGGATCAATTATTTCGCGGCGTGGGCCCCCAGGCATGAATGCCTGGGCTACGGAAAAGTGCTCTGCCCGCCTGCCGCGCACCACGTTCCTTACTTGTAATTCAAGCCCCGGCCGGAGAAAAGCGCTGTTTTCACAGCGCCAGCGGCTCGCCGGCGATCTGCCGTTCGTGATGCGTCAGGGCGTGCATGTCGTGCAAAAGCTGGATGTCGCAGGGCCGCTGGTCCACCTTCCGCCGCGCGAACATCCGCGCCTGCGTGGCGATCATCACTTCCACCGGCGCCTCGGTCACCTGCCCGAACGACCGGGCGTAGTTCACGAAGCTGGGCACGTTGGTCGTCACAAAGCCATAGACCATGCTGCAACTGCCGACCGTCTTGCCGGTGAAAATGCCGGTGTTGATCGCCGTCTTGGCGTAGTCGCCCACGATCGCGCCGATGAACTGCATGCTGGTGGCGACCTTCTGCCCCCCGTATTCCATGTTCACGTAGCCATAGGTGTTCTTCAAATCGCTGTTGCAAGTGCCGGCGCCCAGGTTCACCCAACTCCCCAAATAGCTGTGACCGAGGAAACCGTGGTGCTGCTTGTTGGTGTAGGGCTCGAT
>DATCFX010000457.1:0-6255 GCA_036509275.1 Pirellulales bacterium
TGGACTACGCCGTCGAGGTGGAGTGGGGAGATCTTCAAATCGGCAAAGCACTCCAGGCGCTGGAGGCCGCGGGCGAACTGGAAAACACGTTGGTCGTTGTCACGTCCGACCACGGGATGCCCTTCCCGTTTGTGAAGGGACAGATCTTCGAGGATGGTTTTCACCTACCGCTGGCCATGCGCTGGGGGGCGGCAATCAAGGCCGGGCGCGTGGTGCGGGATTTCGTCAACGTCCGCGACCTGGCCCCGACGTATCTGGAATTGGCCGGCCTGCCCATTCATCCGCAGATGTCGGGCCGTAGTTTGAAAGGCATTTTGCACTCCGCCGGCTCCGGCACGATCGAACCCGATCGCAACGTCATGCTGGTCGGCAAGGAACGGCACGATATCGGCCGTCCGCACGATTGGGGTTATCCGGTGCGCGCGATCCGCACGCCCGAATATCTTTACGTACAGAATTACTTTCCGGAGCGTTGGCCGGCCGGAGATCCGGAAACGGACTACCCGAACTGCGACGCCAGCCCGACCAAGGAACTGCTCAAAGCCTTGGGCGGCTACTACTTCGAGTTGGCTTTCGGCAAACGGCCCGAGCGTGCGCTGTATCGGATCAGCCGCGACGGGGCATGCCTGTTCAACCTGGCCAACGACCCGCACTACGCGGCGACTGCTGACGAATTGCAAACGCGGATGCTCAACATGCTGCGCGCCGAACAAGATCCGCGGGCGCTCGGCCATGGCGAAGTCTTCGACACGTATCGGTACTTGGGCGCACGAAGAAAGTCTTACGACCAATGGCTGAAAACGCGCGCCGCCGAGTTGTCCACCGGCAGCTCCTCACCGGCCGGTCGCTAAAATCCTCTGAATCGCGCGCTCGGACGCCGCCGGGCTGCGCTGGCGGTTGACCGTTTGGCCCGCAGGCGTTAAACCTCGGGGATGCCGCGCCGAGAGTGCCGCGCGGTGCTCCTTTGGCAGTAGCTTGGGATTTCATGTCATGGTCGATTCTCCGGTAATTCAACGCGCCCTGATCAGCGTGAGCGACAAGTCGGGACTGGCGGAGTTCGCCGCCCGGCTGGTTGCCGCCAAGGTCAGCATCCTGTCGACCGGCGGTACGCGCAAGTTCCTCGAGAGCCACGGCATCGCGGTCGAGGATGTCGCCGCCTATACGCAAATGCCCGAAATGATGGATGGCCGGGTCAAGACGCTGCACCCGCGCATTCACGGCGGCATTCTCTTTCGCCGCGACCGGGCCGAAGACCGGCAGGCACTGGAAGAGCATGGGATCAAGCCGATCGATCTGGTCGTGGTCAATCTGTACCCCTTTGCCGCGACGATTGCCCGGCCGGGAGTCAGCGACGCCGAGGCCATCGAGCAGATCGATATCGGCGGGCCGTCGCTGGTGCGAGCGGCCGCCAAGAACCATGCGTTTGTCACCGTGGCCACCGCGCCGGATCAATACGCGGCCATCGCCGAGCAGCTTGCGGAAAATCGCACGACGACCTACGAGTTGCGGCGGCAACTGGCCGGGGCGGCGTTTGCGCAGACGGCCGGCTACGACGCGGCCATCGCCGAGTATTTTGCCCGCCCGGCTGGCGGCGAGCCGTTTCCGCCGCAATTGCAAGTGGCGCTCGAGCGGCTGGAGTTGCTCCGCTACGGCGAAAACCCGCACCAGCCGGCGGCCTTGTATGCCGAGCGGCATCCGCCCAGCGATAGCCTGGTTTCCGCACGCAAGCTGCATGGCAAGGAGTTGTCGTACAACAACCTGCTCGATTTGGATAGCGCGCTGGCCATCGTCAAAGCCCTGCCGGGCTCGGCAGCGGCCGTGATCAAACACAACAACCCGTGCGGTGCGGCCACGGCTCAGCAGTTGGCCGATGCGGCGCGGCGGGCGCTGGACGGTGATCCGCTGAGCGCGTTCGGCTCGGTGCTGGCCTTTAATCGACCGGTGGATGCGGTCACCGCCGAGTTGCTGAGCGAGCCGGGCCGTTTTGTCGAGGCGATCGTGGCTCCCAGCTTCGAGCCGGCAGCCTTCGAGATACTGACGACGCGGCCCAAATGGAAAGCCAACGTGCGGCTGCTCGAAGTGGGCGACCTGCAACCGCCGGCGGTGCGAAGCGATTATCGCTCGGTCAGCGGCGGACTGCTGGTGCAGACCGCCGACAACCTGCCCGACGACGAGTCCGAATGGAAAGTCGTCACCAGCCGGCAGCCGACCGAGTCGCAATGGCAAGACCTGCGGTTTGCCTGGCTGCTAGCGCGGTTCGTCAAGTCCAACGCCATTGTGCTGGCCCAAGCGCAGGCTTTGTGCGGAGTCGGCGCGGGCCAAATGAGCCGCGTGGATGCGGTGCAAATCGCCATTCAGAAGGCGGGTGAGCGGGCCCGCAGATCGGCGCTGGGTTCCGATGCCTTTTTTCCTTTCGCCGACGGCGTGCAAGCCGCGGCCGCCGCGGGCGTGGCGGCCATCATTCAACCGGGCGGTTCACGCAACGACGACGAAGTGATTCGCGCCTGCAACGAGTTGGGCCTGACCATGGTCTTTACCGGCCGGCGGCACTTCAAGCACTGATAACAGACCTTGGACACCATCCTCGAAAAGATCGTGGCCACCAAGCGCAGCGAGGTGGCGGCAGCCCGACGGGCGGTGGGCGAAGCCCAGCTCGAGCGGCAGTTGGCGGCCGCGCCGGCGGTGCGCGACTTCTTCGCTCCGCTGGCCCGCGGCGGGCCGATCCGGCTGATTGCCGAAGTGAAAAAGGCCAGCCCCTCGAAGGGCATCATCCGCGCCGACTTCGACCCGCTGGCGATCGCCCGCACGTACGCCGAGCATGGCGCCGCGTGTTTGAGCGTGCTGACCGACGTCGAGTATTTTCAGGGCAGCCTCGAGTATCTGCGGCTGGTGCGGCAAGCGGTGGCCACGCCGGTGCTGCGCAAGGATTTTATTATCGACTCGTATCAGCTCCTCGAAGCCCGGGTGGCCGGTGCCGACGCCGTGCTGCTGATCGCCGAGTGCCTGGACGACTGCCAATTGCGGAGCCTGCACAATCGGGCTCTGGAGCTGGGCATGACGCCGCTCGTGGAACTGTACGAACCGGCCAATCTCGACCGCGTACTGGCCGCCGGCGCCACGCTCATCGGCATCAACAACCGAGACCTGCGAACCTTCCAGACCGATCTGGATCATACGCTGCGGCTGGCCGAGCGCATTCCCGACGAGTGCGTGCTGGTGGGCGAAAGCGGCATCCGCACGCGAGCCGACGTTTTGCGGCTCGAATCGGCCGGAGTGGACGCCATGCTGGTGGGCGAAACGCTCATGGCCCAAGCCGACATCGGCGCCGCCGTCGATGAGCTACTGGGCACCGCTTGAGCCGTCGCGCTTGCGCAGCAATAGCCGGGCCAGCTTGCGCCCGGTGACGTTCAGCGGAAAATCGGCCAGCTCGGCCGGCCGCAGCCAGCGGCTGGCGGCAATGCCTTCGCCGGCCGGCTTGCCGCCGATGTGCTGGGCCTCGTAGCACATGAGCGTGATGCGGAACCGCGTGACTGAATGTTTGAGCGTGACCAGCGGCTCTAGCGGTGCGACTTCCAGGCCGTAGCGGTCGCCGAGCGTCTGCCGGGCTTCGTCGGCCAGATCCGCGGGCTTGCCGGTCAAAGGGAAGCGCGGAAAATCCCAAAGCCCGGCCCAGCGGCCCCCTTCGCCGCGCTCGACCAGCAGCACGCGCCGGCCGCGCCGCACGACAATCGCTGCTTCGCGCACGGCCGTGCTCGGCGGTTTAACGGCCGCGCGCCCCGTTTCTTCCTGCAGCCCAGACTGCTGGGCCTGGCACAGCGAGCGCAGCGGGCATTGGCCGCAGCGGGGCGCGCGCGGCGTGCAGACCTGGCCGCCCAGCTCCATGAGGGCTTGATTGAACGTACCGGCGCCGCGGGCCGGCACCAGTTCCTCGGCTAGTTGCCAGAGAATCTGCCGGCCGGCGGGCGATTGCGGGTTCTCGCGGAAGGCGATCAGCCGGCTGAGCAGGCGAAACGTGTTCGCCTCGAGAATCGGTTCGGGCTGGTCGAAGGCGATCGACAGAATCGCGCCGGCCGTATAGCGGCCGATGCCCGGCAGGGCCAGGACCTGCGCCCGAACGGCTGGGAAGCGGCCGCCGTGCTCGCGGACGAGCACTTGCGCCGCCGCGTGGAGCTGTCGCGCGCGGCGGTAGTAGCCCAAGCCTTCCCACAGTCGCAACACGTGTTCTTGCGGCGCGGCGGCTAAAGCGTCGATCGTGGGAAATGCCGCCAGGAACCGCTGAAAATATCCCTCGACCGTCGCCACCTGGGTCTGCTGCAGCATGATCTCGCTGACCCACACGGAATACGGGTCGCGCGTTCGCCGCCAGGGCAGATCGCGGGCATTCCGCCCATACCAGGCCAGCAGCCTGCGCCGCAACTGCCGCCGCCACTGGCCGTCGCACCGCGTTGCTGCCTGGACCGCCTCCGTGCTCATGACGCCCATCCGTTAGGTTTTGCCGAAACGCTGATCTCGCGGTTGGAATGCTACCACGGGCAGCCGAAGTGCATCAAACCCCCGCTCGCCGGCCAACGGACAAAATCGCCCTGGCTCGCTGGCCGGGAGTAGCAACTTTTGGCCTGACCGTGCAAAATCGGCAGTCGCGGCACGTGCGTGCGTGTTTTGATCGTGCAGACTCTTGGATCCGCTAGCGGTGAGCCCGAAACGCAAACCTTCCAAAGCGGCCGGCAACAAACGGCGCGCGGCTGCGCCGGCCGAAGCCCAGCCGGAATCGAAGCTCACGATCGCGCGGCATAGCGGAACGCAGTGGAAGCTAGTACACCCGAGTTGCGTGCGCGAGCGCGAAGAAGATATCGCCGAAGTTCGCCGCATGCTCGACGAGGGCGAAGTCGACGTGGCGATCGACGAGCTGCGCTGGCTGCTGGATGAGTGCGGCGAGTTGATCGAGGCCCACCGCCTGCTCGGCGAAATCGCCTTGGCCGATGGCGACCTGCCGCTGGCCCGCGGACATTTCGGCTATGCCTTTGAATTGGGCCGCGCGGCGGCAGGACCGGTGCTCGACGGCACGCTGCCCGGCCATTTGCCCGAGAACGCCGCCTTGCACGAATCGGCCAAGGGCCTGGCTTGGTGCCTGCACGCAATGGGCCGCGACAAGCTGGCGCTGGAGGTTGTCCGGCAAACGCTCGCCTGGGATCCGCAAGATCCGCTTGGCCTCGGCGTTTGGCCCGAGCAGTGGCAGAACCAGCCGCCGCAGCGCTCCGAGCCGTAAGCGCGGCACGAGCGCCGCCGTCGTTCGCCGGTTGAGATGCGAAAAAAACGAGCCGCTCGCAGGTCGCGGGCGGCTCGTCGAAAGCTTTTTGACGCGCGGACGCCTGTCGCAAGACAATCGTCACTACATGCCTTCGCGGCCCATGATCTTCGAATCGGCGCGCATATAGAACGGAGTCCGACGCGTTCGCGCGCGGTAGTTATTGCGATAACCAGGCGAGGGCTGCGCTGGCTGATACGAATAGCTGCGATAACCGCGCGTCGGCGCCGGCGCGTAGTTCGTCGCCGGTGGATTCGTGGGGGCCACCGCGCTGGGCGGTACGGTCACGACAGCACCCGACTGCGTGCGCGGCGCCACGCTTTGGACCGGTCGCGTGGCGGGCACTTGGACGGCGACCGGAGCTTGCGCCGCTGGCAGTTGAATGGCAGTAGTCGGCGCGGTCGTGGTTGCAGCCTGCGGGCTATAGCTATAGGCCCGCGTGCTGCGGCGCACCGGAGCGGGATTGTTGGTTTGGATGTTGTAGCCTTGGATCTTGGAATCGGCCCGCTCCCAGGGGGCTGCTTGCAATGTTCCGGCAACCAACAGCAATGCGACGGCCAACCCGAGTTTTGTGCGTGCGTGCATGATTCAACCTCCTGCTATGAAACCCCTTAAATCTGGTACAACTCTGGTAGCCGGCTATCGGCAGTATACCACTGCCTGATTCCGTAGGCCAGTTTTTCGAATGCAGTTCCCGGGGACGCCCAGTTTTGGGATTCTCCGGCTAGGTTCTGGGGACGCCGCCGGCCGGTTGTGGGCTCAGCGGCCGGCCGATAGAATTCGGCCCTTCTCGGGGATCCCCGTAGTGTCGAGGTTGAGGGCTTTAAAGGGCGGGACCGGTAAACGTGAACGATCAGCCGGACAAGCCTGTGACCAGCGGCCGGGGAGCCGTGTTGGGGCAGATCCTGATTTGCGACGGTTGCTGCTGCGGACGCGTTGATCGGGGTTTT
>DATCFX010000458.1:0-1434 GCA_036509275.1 Pirellulales bacterium
CGGACGTTTGCGGTCCACACGCTACGGCATCAGTTCGAGCTGGCGCGGGCGCTGGCCACGCGTTTTAGCCTGCGGCGGGCGATGGAGGTGTTTCCCGCCGAATATCGCGAGCTGCTGACCGAAATGCTGCACGAGCCGACGACCGGCCGCGGCAAGGAGTTTGTCGAGTCGATTGTCGACGAACTGCTCAGCCGCGGCCGCGTTCTGCATCTGGTCCACGTCACCGGCCGGCTGATTCGCAACCTGGCGATTTACGAGTTGATCATCGGCGGCGATTGCTGGGACCGCGGGCCGCGCGGCGACCGCGTGATGGACTACCTGCGGCAACAGCCGAACGTGTCGTTCGTGTGGGGCAACCACGACATCGCCTGGCTAGGCGCCAGCCTGGGGCACGAGGCGCTCGTCTGCCAGGTGCTGCGCGTGTCGCTGCGTTATAGGCGGCTGGGGCAGCTCGACGAGGGCTACAGCATTCCGCTCACGCCGCTGGAGCACCTGGCCAGCACCGTCTACGCCGACGATCCGGCTGAAGCGTTTATGCCCAGGTCCGATGGGCTCCGGCCGAAACTGCTAGTGGCGCGGATGCAAAAAGCGGCGGCCGTGATGCAGTTCAAGCTGGAAGGCCAGATGATCGCCCGTCATCCCGATTGGCACATGGACGCCCGGCGGCTGCTGCACCGCATCGACCGCGTGGCCGGCACGATCGAGCTGGACGGCCAGCGCCACGCGATCCGCGATTGCGCGTTGCCGACGATCGATCCGGCCGATCCGTACGCCCTGTCGGCCGAAGAGCAGGACTGCATCGCGCGCATTCGGCGATCGTTTTTGAGCAGCCAGAAGCTCCGCGAGCACATGCAATACATGGTGGGCATCGGCTCGATGTATCTCAAACGCGACGATCACCTGATCTTTCACGCGTGCGTGCCCTGCGACGAGCACGGCCAATTCCTGCCGCTGACGATCGACGGCCAGCCCCGGACCGGCAAGGCCATGTTCGACACGATCGAAAAGGTCGTGTTGCGGGCGGTGGAACGGCCGGCACCGGACGACCTGGATCTGCTCTGGTATCTGTGGAGCGGGCCGCGCTCGCCGCTGTTCGGCAAGGACCGCATCACCACGCTGGAGCGCTATTTTATCGCCGATGCGGCCACGCACCACGAGACCAAGAACCATTACTTCTCGTTGATTCACGAGCCGTGGTTCTGCCAGCGCGTGCTGGCTGAGTTCGGCGTCGATCCCGATCGCGGGCTGATCGTCAATGGCCACGTGCCGGTCAAGATCGAAAAAGGCGAATCGCCGCTGAAACGCAGCGGCAAGGCCATCACGATCGACGGCGCGTTCAGCGAAGCCTACGGCGACCACGGCTACACGCTGGTGCTGGAGGCGGACCGCACGGTGCTGGCGCGGCACCATCACTTTCAATCGGTGGAAGCGGCC
>DATCFX010000459.1:0-2574 GCA_036509275.1 Pirellulales bacterium
ACACCGCACGGCAGGCCAGCCCTTCTTTGCCGTCTTCAACTGCGAAAAGAGCCACGAGAGCAAGCTGCGCATCCGCCCGCACGTGCAAATCCACGATCCGGCCAAGGTGCGCGTGCCCGCCTATCATCCCGACACGCCCGAAGTCCGCCTCGACTGGGCCCAATACTACGACACGGTGACTGAGGCCGACGCGGCCGCCGGCGCGCGGCTCAAGGAACTCGAGCAAGCCGGCCTGGCCGCCGACACGATCGTGTTCTACTTCGCCGATCATGGCTCGGGCATGCCGGGCAACAAGCGCTGGCCGCGCGAGGCGGGCTTGCACGTGCCGCTGGTCGTGTACATTCCCGACCGATTCGCCGATCTCCGCACACCCGACGCTCGCCCCGGCGGCCGTGCGGACCGGCTGGTGAGTTTTGTCGATTTCGCGCCCACGGTCCTGAGCCTGGCCGGCATCGAGCCGCCGGATTGGATGCAGGGCTTTGCCTTTCTCGGCAAGCACGCGACGCCGCCGCAGCCATTCGTGTACGGTTTTCGCGGGCGGATGGACGAGCGCAACGACCTGATCCGCTGCGTCACCGACGGGCGATTCGTCTATATCCGCAATTTCCGCCCGGACAAAATCTATGGCCAGCACCTGGAGTACATGTGGCAAACGCCGACGACGCGAGTCTGGGAGCAACTGTTTCAGCAGGGCAAGTTGAACGCCGCGCAGTCCGCTTTTTGGAAAACCAAGCCGCCGGAAGAACTTTACGAACTGGCGTCCGATCCCGACGAAGTCCACAACCTGGCCGCGTCGTCCGAACACGCCGAGACGCGCGATCGGCTCCGCGCCGCGCTGCACGAGCAGATGGCCAGCATCCGCGACGTGGGCCTGCTGTCCGAAGGCGAGATGCACCGCCGCAGCGCCGACTGGGCGCCGTATGACATGGGGCACGATCCGGCCCAGTATCCGTTTGCCGCCGTGTACGGCATGGCCGATCTGGCTTCTTCGCTCCGGCCAGACGCCATGCCGCTGCTCGCGCGCGGACTGACTCACACCGACAGCGCAGTGCGCTGTTGGGCCGTCTTGGGCCTGCTGATGCGCGGCGCGCCGGCCGTCGCGGCCAACCGCGGCCAGTTGCTGGCGGCCTTTGACGATTCGTCGCCCGACGTGCGGGTCGCCGCCGCCGAAGCACTCGGCCGCTATGGCAACGAAGCGGACTTATCGCGCGCTTTGACCCTGCTCGGCAACCTGGCCGACTGGAGCCGCCACGACCTCTTCACGGCCATGGCGGCGCTCAACGCGATCACCTCCCTGGGCGACAACGCCGCTCCGCTGGCCGCCACGCTCGCCGCCCTGCCCACGCAAGGTCCTGCGCCCAGTCCACGCTACAGCGGTTATGTCCCGCGCTTGCTGACCTCGCTGCGGGCCAGCCTGCCCGCGAGCAAGGCAAGTTCCAACTGACCCCGCGCGCTGCAGTCGCGAAATTCGCGAGAATTCCGCGACATCGCAGCCAGCGGCGTCATCGCACTACCAGCTACTTTCGCTGATACACCAGCTTGCCGCCGAGATAGGTGCGTAGGACCTTCGCGTCGCGAATGTCGTCGGCCGGGCAGGTGAGCAGGTCGCGGTCGACGACGATCATGTCGGCCAGCTTGCCGGCCTCGAGCGTGCCGATCTGGTCGTCGAGAAACATAATGTAGGCGTTGTTAATTGTGTAAAAGCGGATGGCCTGCTCCCGCGTCAGGGCTTCTTCCGGATGCAGCGGTTGCGGGTAGCCCTGCGACTTGCGCGTCACGGCCACCCACATGGCCAGCATCGGGTCGTACAGATTCACGGCCCGCAGAGCGCCGATTTTTTGCATGTGGTCCGAGCCGCCGCCGGCAATCACCCCCTGCGCGAAAATCGTCTTCAGCGGCTGGAACCAGCGCAGCCGCTCGTAGCCAAAATGCGCCACCAGCGTGCGGGCGTCTAGGTACAGCCAGGCCGGCTGAATGTCCAGCGAAACTTTCAACCGCCCGGCCTGCGCGATCGACTCGGGCGTCATGAAGTTCGAGTGCGTGATGCACGGCCGGGTCGCGGCGATTGGGCGGGTGCGGTTGACTTCTTCGTAGGCATCCAGCAACGCCTGCACGGCCCCGTCGCCGACGCTGTGCGCCGTGAACTGCAAGCCCGACTCGACCGTCGTTTGCACCATTCCCAGCAAGACGTCCGGCTCGATGTACCGCATTCCGCGATAGTGCGGATCGTCGATCGAATAAATCTTGCTCACGCCCCAGGGCTTGAGCATGTAGGCGCTGCCGGTGAGCATGCCGCCGTCGAGAAAGGTCTTGATGCCGATGATCCGCAGCATCGCGTCGGGCCGGCAGAGCGGGTGCTGGGCCACTTCGCGAATCCGCTCTTGGATGTCCGCCAGTTTGCCCTTGCTGGAAACACCGTACGAAATCGCCATGCGCACGTGGAGCTTGTCCGCGGCGCGTAAGCGAGCATATTGTGCGATGGCATCGGATGAGCAATTGCGGTCGACGATCGCCGTGAGTCCGTTGGCGTTGTAGTCGTCGAATAGTTGCTCAAGCCGCGCGTCGCGCTCGGCC
>DATCFX010000460.1:0-1359 GCA_036509275.1 Pirellulales bacterium
TCGAGCGGCTGCGCGTTTTCGACCAGCTCGCTGACAACGCCCGTGCCACGATCGACGAGCGTGGTGCAGACGCGCGTCGATCTGCGGCAATCGATCCAGGTAACCTCCAGACCCAGCGCGGCCAGCTCTTGCTCGATCGCCGGGCGGGCCGGGCCACCCAGCGGGCACACCGTGCGAAACTCGGCGCCCAGGTGCCGCAGCGCCACCGCCACGTTCAGCACTTTGCCCGACGCGCACCAATACGCCTCGGCAGCGCGGTTCACTTCGCCCAGCGTCAATTGGTCGAAGCACAATATCTGCTGCCAGGCGGGCGTCAGTCCGGCCGCGACAATCACCAGTGCTCCTCCAAAATCGCGCGCAACTGCTCGTCCGTAAGAGTACGCGGATTGCCGTTCATGCTGTTGCCGCGCGCGGCGGGAACCAATGCGTCAAGCTGCTCGCGGGCCACGCCCAAATCGCGCAGCCGCCGCGCGATGCCCACCTGCTGCGCCAGGCCGTCGATCACTTCCAGCAACGCGTCGGCCGCGGCGCCGTCGTCCGCAAAATGCCGGCCCAAAACCTCGCGGGCCAACTGCGCCAGGCCCGGCAGGCAGGTTTCGCGATTCACGCGCAATGCCACCGGCAACAGCATGGCGCACGCTAGCCCATGCGGCACGTCCGCCACGCAACCCAGCGCGGCGGCCACGCCGTGCGCCATGCCAAGGCCCGAATTGGCCAATGCCATGCCCGACATCAAGGCCGCATGCGCCAGCGCTTCGCGAGCCGGCCGCGAACTGCCGTCGGCAACCGCGACGGGCAAGGCCGTCAGCGCCTGCCGCAAGCCTTCGACGCACAGCGCCCGCGGCACCGGCCGCGAAAAACGCGACAGGTAACTCTCGATGAGCTGGGTGATGGCATCCATGCCCGACCAGGCCGTCCGCTCGGGCGAGAGCGACGCGCTCAACTCGGGATCAATCAGCGCCAGACGCGGGACCATGCCAGCGCTGCGCAGGCTTTTTTTGAAAGGCGGCTGGCTGGAGGAGATCACTGCGTTCTTGGTGGCTTCGGTGCCCGTGCCGCCGGTGGTAGGCATGGCGATCACGGGCAGCGGGTCGTGCTCGAGTTTCAAACCCTGTCCGACGCCTTCGAGAAAATCGGCCACCGAGCGGCCGTGACGATTCGTGGCCATCGCGGCGCCGGCCTTGGCCAGGTCGATGGCCGAACCGCCGCCAAAACCCAGCACCAGGTCGCCGGGCTGCGGCGACGCGCGCAACATGGCGGCCAACTGATCCACATCGCCAACCGTCGGCTCATGCGAAATCGTGACGGCCAGCATCGGCCGCACGCCGGCGTGCTCCAGCGACGCGGCAAGCTCGGGCC
>DATCFX010000461.1:0-3171 GCA_036509275.1 Pirellulales bacterium
CAGCTCGAACTGGTCGAGCGCCGGATGGTCGGCCAATAAGAGACAGCCGACGTCGGCCCCCTCGTGCCGCGCAAAAAACCAATGGCCCGGCTGATTCGCGGCCGTCGACTGGTACTCGTCTAGCAGTTGGCTCCCGCTGCGAATGCCGTTGAGCCCGGCACAATCGAGCGATTTTACATAGGTGCGGTCGACGATCGACTCCATGCGCGCACGATCCGCGGCGGAGTACGGCTCCAATTCCAGCGGCAATTCCGGCGGCACACCAGATCCCGCGGAACAACTGCCCACGAGGTACATCAATTCGGCCAACAGCGTGAAACCGGCAGCCGAAAGCCGCGAAACGTCTTCGCGATCAGCCGGCGCCAGCAGCGATTGGGCCATGCGGATACCCGCGGAATCAACCTCGGCCAACACGGCGGCCAGCAGCCGGTCGGCCACGGCGTCGCTTTCGCCGGCTGCCAGCCGCGGCGGCCAAACATTGACGGCCAGACCGGGCTGGAAATGAGCCCAAACGGCTCCGACCAGCGTTTTCTGCCGCTGGGCCACCCACAGGCCGCGCCACCGCCCTTCTCCGGCTCCGGATTCATTCAGCAGGCTGCGAATATGCTCCTGCCGGGCCGGTTGCGGCAACAGCGTGGAAAAGGTCAGGTCCAGCGCCGCCGCGCGCTGCTGCGGCGCCGCCTGGCAAATCACGAGCTCCTCCGCCATGCAAACCGTCCCCGGGAGTTCTGCGTGCTCTGTTCGTCGATGTATTGGGCAATCGTCAAGGCTTTGAATTATACTGGACGTGGACGATCCGCTTGCCACGCTGTCGCCGGAGTCTGCCGCCATGAGTCTCAAAGAAGCCCTGTCCGCTTTGGTCGTCGTCATGTTGTGGGCCGCGCCGCTCTCGGCTCAATCGGCATTCGAGCAGCTCGAACAACAGGTGCAGCGCGACAACGCCCGCGCGGCCACGGGCCAACCGCCCGCCAAGCCGCCGGGGCAGGAGCCCGGCTACCTGGGCGTGATTGCCGAGGACCGGCAGGGGGGCGGCAAAGGCTTGAACGTGATCGAAGTGATCGCCGGCGCGCCGGCGGAAAAAGCCGGGCTGAAAGCCGGCGACTTCATCACGTCGATCGATGGCCAGGCCGTCCACAGCATGCAGGACTTCGAGCGGATTCTCAGCGCCGCGCCGGCCGGCAAGACGTTGCCGTTTCAATTTACCCGCGGCGGCCAGGCACAAACCATCGACGTCACGCTTGGCCAGCGGCCGCCGCCGGAGCAACGGCGTTTCGGGCAATTCGGCCCGATTCCCGCGACCGAGGGTTCGGCCGCGCCGGCCCAATCGCGTGGAGCGACGTTGGGCGTGCGGATCCACGGCATCACTCCCGAATTGCAACGGAGCTTGGCGCTGCCCGATGCCAGCGGCGTACTGGTGGTCGCAGTCGTCGAAGGCTCACCGGCATCGCAGGCCGGCATTGTGCGGGGCAACGTGATCCAGTCGGTCAATGGCCAGCGGGTGGACACGGCAGCCGATCTTTTGCGCTTGATTGGCCAAAGCGCCCCCGGCGGCGAAGTCACGATCGGCTACTACAACGGCACGGCGACCGTCGAGCGCAAGACGGTGCTCGGCGGCGGAGCCGCACCCGGTCCGCAGCCAGGCGAAGCCAATGTCGGCTCTCAGGCGTTAGGTGCTCAACCGTTTTTGCCCGGTGAGGGTAATGGCGGACTGATCCCGGGCCAACCGCCCGGCGGCCAGTTCGGCGGAGCGCCGATGCCCGGCCAGTTCGGGCCCTTGCCCGGCCAACCTGGCGGCCCCGGTCAACTGGGCGCGCCCGGCCAATACGGGGCGCCCGGCCAGTTCGGCAAGCAACCACCGAGCGCCGTCGACTTGCTTCAGATGCTCGAGCGGCGCGTGCAAGATCTCGAGCGCCGCGTGCGTCAGTTGGAGCAAAACCACGAGCAGCAGCCGCAACAGCCGCCGGCTGGCGGTCCCAAGGCGACGCCATCGAGCAATCATCAGACGTGAAAGCGCGGCCCAAGGGCCGCGGCTAAATTCTTGGGCTTCACTCGTGTTCTCCTGGCTTGCTGGATTACGGCGAAGTAATGCAGCGGTAGGCTTAGCGGTGAACCGGTGGAGGGGGATAATCGTAAAAAGTGGACGAACAGGTACACGCTTACCATCAGAGCATCGCAGGGGACAAGTCGATGAGAAGCCGATTGTTTTGGGCGGCTGTTGCGTGCGGATTGGTAACGCCTTGGTGCAGTCAGGTGGCGCTGGCCCGAGGACAGGCCCATCATGCCAGCCACCATCATGCAGGCCATCACGCGGGCCATCACGCGGGCCATCATGCGGGCCATCATGCGGGACATCACACTCATCGCCATCCGAGCCGTCACTCGAATACTCATAAGGTGGCAGCCGGGACCCATCACAGCGGGCGCGGGACGCACTTCGCCCATCACGACCCGCACCGCAATCTCACCGTCAGGTATCGCGGTCGGCGCTACGGTAGTGGCGGTGGCTATGGGGGCGGCGGTTACGGGGGCGGCGGCTATGGGCGCGGCGGCTATGGTGGTGGTGGTGGCTATGGGCGCGGCGGCTATGGTGGTGGTGGATACGGCGGCGGCGGGTACGGGAGCGGCTATGGCGGAAATTACGGCAACTATGGGAACTATGGCGTCAATAGCGGAGCATACGGCCTCAATACGATCCAGGCCGACCGCGAGGCGCTTCGCCTGGCGATGGCCCAACACAACCCGCTCGCCATCCAGCAAGATGAGATGAAGCTGCGAGCCGATGAGGCGCGGCTAGGGCTGCCGCTCACCAATTCTGGCGCTGGCGGTCCTGGTGTCGGCGTCGGCCCTGGAGTTGCCGGCGGTCCGGCAGTGGGTGGCGGGGCAACGGCGGGTGGCGTGCCGGCTGCGGGTGGTGTGCCGGCTGCGGGTGGTGTGCCGGCGGGGGGTGGTGTGCCGGCGGGGGGCGGCGTGATTAAAGCGGGCGGCGGGCATATGAATGCCGTCCATCATCAGACTGAACATCTGTGGCGCACCACGCATCTCGACCGCGAACAATTGGCCGGCGGTAAGGCACACTCGAAGACTCCCGAGAAAACGAAGCCGGCGGCCAAGAGTTGAGACGCGGCCCGAAAGCTCCTGTCTCGATGATTGCAAGTCGCCGGCCCCGTTGAG
>DATCFX010000462.1:0-2442 GCA_036509275.1 Pirellulales bacterium
CCTGCCGCTGGCGATCGTGTCGCAGTCGTATCTCAGCCGGGGCCATGGCGTGGGCTTTACGCTGATGCTCTCGGAGAATGTCGACGCCGGCGAGTACACCGACAACACCGAGGCCAAAGTGGGCATGGTCTGGGACGGCAGCGGCACGGTGGATATCAGTCAAAACCCGCCCACACTCAAGCCGCCCGACGACAATATGCGGATCAACGTGGGCATCGGCAATTCCGATTTGCAAGGCGGCCGCGTCCAGTCCGGCGGAGCGGAAAGTTCGGGCTCGTCGCAATCGACCGTTTTCGCGCGGCCGTCGTCGTTTCATACCGGCGGCGTGAACATGGCCTTTTGCGATGGCAAGGTGCGTTTTGTCAGCGATTCGATCGATTACTACGTGTATTGCCTGATGATGGCCAGTGGCGGCAACCGGGTGCGAAAACCAGGTTCCAACACCGTGCTGCCCAACTTCAACCGCGCGATCAACGAAGCCTGGCTGTCGCCGTAGCCGGCGCTTCTGAGAACCGTACCGGCCTGGCTTGTACCGCTGCCTGGGGGCAGCCGGCGGTACATCCAGGCTGGTGCGACGTTTTGCCGGCCCTAAGTGACTGGTCACGGCCGAATTCCGCTGAAAATTCGTAGCGGCTGCTGGCAGGGATTGCTATGCTCTAGGGTGACATATCTATTGATTCGCGACTGGCCTTTGCGACACGGTCAGTCGCGGTCGCCGTCGGGCTGGCCAGGGGGGGTTGGATCGTGGCTCGCCATGTCGGCGCAGATTGAATTCGTGAATTGAGTCTGATGCAACTGCGTTGGCGTTGATCATTCCAAGGGTGCCGAGGATCGAGGTAGGAGAAAAGGTCTATGGCGGCAAAAACTAGATTCGGGGCCCGACGAAGGCCCGCGTCGAGAAGCGGATTTACTCTCGTCGAGCTGCTGGTGGTCATTGCGATCATCGGCATGTTGGTCGGCCTGGCCTTGCCAGTACTGAACAACGCACGTGCCAAGGGGCGGCAGCTTGAATGTCTGAACAACATGCGCAACATTGCGCAGGCCTGCAACACGTACGAGTTGCAGAAGCGGCAGTATCCCGGCTTCATCAATCTGCTGAAGCTCTACAACGGCCAGAACTATAAAGACCGGTCGAACGGGCAGATGCACGGCGTGAGCTACATCGTTCCGTTGCTATCGTATCTGGATCAGCCGGTGCTGGAAAAAATCTGGAAAACGCCCGTCGGTGCTCAGATCGGCAGCGGCACCAGTGGGTCGAGCGGCAGCAGCGGAAGTTCGAGCACGAACGTGAATGCGATTGTCGAGCTCAAGCTGCTGATTTGCCCCAGCGATCCGCCCACGATGGCCGGTGCGAACCTGAGCTACGCGGTGAATACCGGCATGCAGGACTCGTCGGGTTCGCCGGCCAGCAGCAGCAGCCCGGGCATGCCCAAGGATTGGCCGGAAAACGGCGTCTTCTTCGATCTCTACAACGGCAACCCGCGGCTGGGCTCCAGCAGCAGCGGCGGCAGCAGTGGCGGAAGTAGCGGTGGCGGCGGTGGCGGTGGCGGGGGCGGCAGCAGCGGTGGCAGCAGCGGCGGCGGAAGCTCGGGCAGCAGCTCGGGCGGCCAGACGTCGGGCCTTCCGCAGATCATCATGAGCAACGATTACATCAATCGGTCCGACGGCGTGGGTCAGACCTGCATGTTGTCCGAGAACGTGGACGCCGGCTTCTACAGCGATTACGTCGAAGCCAGGTTGGGCCTGGTTTGGAGCGGAACCGGAACCGTGGATCTCAGCCAGGATCCGCCGAGCCTCAAACCGCCGAACGACAATATGCGGATCAACACCAATCCCGGTGGCTCGGAGTTGCAGGGCAACACCATTTCGCAGAATATGTCGAACAGCCAGGCGGGCGTAAGCGGTAGCAGCAGCGGCGGCGGAAGTAGCGGTGGCGGAGGTGGCAGCAGCAGCGGCGGTGGCGGTAGTTCGTCGACCAGCACGGTCTTCGCCCGGCCGTCGTCCTTCCACAATGGAGGCGTGAATATGGCCTTCTGCGATGGCAAGGTCCGCTTTGTGAGCGACTCGATGGACTATTACGTCTACGCCTTGCTCATGTCGAGCAATGGCGCCCGCGTGCGGCAACCCGGCTCCAGCCAGGCGCTGCGGAACTTCAATCGTCCGCTCGTCGAATCCTGGTACCAGCAATAGTGCAGGTTCGGCGGCAACCCCTGTGGTTGCGGCAAGTTCGTCTTCACGGCATCCCGGTCGGCTCGCGCCGGCCGGGATGCTTTTTGTTTGGCTCGGCCGATCCTTATGCCGCGCCCTCTTCGCCCTGCTCGAGGCCGTAGTCCTTGAGCTTTTTGTGCAGCGTGTTGCGATTGATCCCCAATTTGGCGGCCGCCTTGATCTGCACGTTGTCGCAGACGGCCAGCACCTGCGCGATCAACTCGCGCTCGACGC
>DATCFX010000463.1:0-12228 GCA_036509275.1 Pirellulales bacterium
CGGACTGCGGTCCGTGGGTCCTGGGCCGTTCATGCCCTTCACGTGCAATCGTCAGCCACTCAGTCCGCCCGAATTGAAATGATTGAATCGGGCGCGAAGCTATGGTAGTTTGCAGACGGCAATTGCCCGGGGCGTGCGAACGATCCTGGCCCTGTCGATGCGAATGAGCATGTCGCTGGAGTTGGGTTGCTAGGGATCGATCGAAAAATAACTTCTCCGCCGCCGCCCCCGCTCCCCATGTGGAAGTGGACAGGGTGAGTGGTGGGAAAACATCGCGAGTTGTTTTTCGGTCGCTCCTCGAGCCCGGCGGCAGGGCGACCGCCCCCGTTTCCCCTCTGCGGGAGGTGTGGTGTGAAAGTGCAGCAATTTCTGAATGCACGCGGCGTTTCGTTCGAAATGCTGCCTCACGAGCCGACGTTTTCGGCCCAGCGAATGGCGCAGGCCGTACACGTCAGCGGCGATAATGTCGTCAAGACGGTGTTGCTGAAGGCCGATGGTCAGTTCGTGCTGGCCGTGTTGCCGGCCACGCATCAGATTCACTTGGAGATGGCCCGCGAGGCGCTGGCGGCCCACCTGCTGGAACTGGCCGGCGAAGACGAGTTGGCCAGCGTGTTTGCTGACTGCGAGCTGGGCGCGGTGCCCCCTTTCGGCACCCAGTACGGCATCGAAACCCTGGTGGATGCCTCGCTGGCCGAGGACGACGAGATCGTTTTCGAGGGCAACGCCCATCGCCAGGCGTTTCGCATGAAGTACCGCGATTACGAAGACCTGGAAAACCCACAAGTTGCCGTGTTCGCGTATCATCAGTGCTAAGAACGATGAAGTCGGAATGATGAATGATGAATGGGGGAAGGCGGACGGCCGACTGACCTCGTTGCCCGTTTTCCATTCATCATTCATCAATCCGCATTCATCATTTCTTTCATCCCTCCTGTTCCTGACCGACAGCTACAAAGTCTCGCACTACCGGCAGTATCCGCCGGGCACCGAGCGCGTTTACTCGTATTTCGAATCGCGCGGGGGACAATTTCCCGAGGCCGTCTTCTTCGGCCTGCAATACTATCTGCGGCGCTACCTGGCCGGGCAGGTCATTACGGCCGCCGATATCGATGCGGCCGAGTCGTTTTATCAGCAGCATTTCGGCCAGCCGCTGTTCAATCACGTCGGCTGGCAGCACGTGCTCGAGGCGCATGGCGGCCGCTTGCCGGTGCGGATTCGCGCCGTGCCCGAGGGCATGGTCGTGCCGGCCCACAACGTGTTGATGACGATCGAGAACACCGACCCGGCCTGCTACTGGCTGACCAATTGGCTCGAGACCGTGCTGGTGCAGGTCTGGTACGGTACGACCGTGGCCACGCAGTCGCGCGCGATGAAAAAGATCATCCACGGCTACCTGGCCGCGACCGGCACGCCACGGCAGGCCGGCTGGAAACTGCACGACTTCGGCCTGCGCGGCAGTTCGTCGATCGAAACCGCGGCCGTCGGTGGCGCCGCACATCTGATCAGTTTTCACGGCACGGACAATATCGCCGCGCTGGTGCTGGCCCGCGAGCATTACGATTGCCCGATGGCCGGCCAATCGATCCCGGCCGCCGAGCACAGCACAATTACCGCCTGGGGCGAAGACCACGAAGTGGACGCCATGCGGAACATGCTCCAGCAGTTTCCCAGCGGCACGGTGGCCGTGGTCAGCGACTCGTTCGACATCTATCGGGCCTGCTCGGAGTATTGGGGCCGGCAACTCCGCGACCTGGTGCTCCAGCGCGACGGCGTGCTCGTCGTACGGCCCGACTCGGGCGACCCGCCGCAAATGGTCGTCCGCGTGCTCGAGTTGCTCGGCGAGGCTTTTGGCACGCGGCAGAACTCGCAGGGCTATCGCGTGCTCGATCCGCACGTGCGCGTGATCCAGGGCGACGGCATCGACTTCGCCATGCTCGATACGATCCTCGCAGCGCTGACGTCTCGCGGCTGGTCGGCCGACAACGTCAGCTTCGGCTCCGGTGGCGGCATCTTGCAGAAGCTGAACCGCGACACGCTCAAGTTCGCCTTCAAGTGTTCGAGCGTCACGATCGACGGCCAGGACCGCGACGTCTTCAAGCGGCCCGTCACCGATCGCGGCAAGCAATCCAAGGCCGGCCGGCTCAAACTCGTGCATGACGGCGGCCGACTCGCCACCATCGCCGAATCGGCCCCCGGCGAAGACCTGTTGCAACTCGTCTTCGAGAACGGAGCGATCGTGCAGCAGAGCCGTTTTGACGAGATTCGAGATCGTGCCGCGGGGGAGTGAAGAGTGAAGAGTGAAGAGTGAAGAGTGAAAAGTGAAAAGTGAAAAGTGAAAAGTGAAAAGTGAAAAGTGAAAAGTGAAAATCTGGCGTTTGGGTGCCATGCCCACGGCCGCCGTGGGCATGTGTAGCAGGCCAAACTCCGAGTGTGTGGCTGCCTGTTACTTTGGGCGATCGGCGGGCAGCAGGCTCTTGGCGCGGTCCAGCAGCGTGAAGAACTCGCTGCGATAGCCTTGGCGGTCGGGGCCTTTGCCTTCGGCGGCCCACTCGAGCACGCTGTCGAGCGTGGCATGGCCCTTGTAGGGCGACCCGCGCAAGACCATGCCGAAGGCCGCCACCGCGGCGGCGAAGCGGAAATCGCGGCTGCTGGCCGACCATTTCTCCCCGTCGTCGGTGAACGGATGCTCGATGAGCGTGCTGGTCTGCCCCTCGGGCTGCTTGTAGCGGAGCTTGAGCGTGAGCAGTTCGCGGCTGGCAGCGGCGGCCGGTTTCGACGGTTTGGGCGGCTGTTGATACTTGAGCGGATCGACGGCGGCTGTCCCGTTTGGCTGGCCCGGCGGCACGACTTCGTACAGCGCGGTGACCGTGTGGCCGGCACCGATCTCGCCAGCGTCCTTCTTGTCGTCATTAAAGTCTTCTTTGCGCAAGATGCGATTCTCGTAGCCGATCAATCGGTAGCTGGCCGCGTGCGCCGGGTTGAACTCCACCTGGATCTTCACGTCCTTGGCGATCGTCACCAGCGTGCCGCCCAACTGCTCGACGAGCAATTTGCGGGCTTCGGCCGGCGAGTCGATGTAACCGTAGTTGCCATTGCCCTTGTCGGCCAGTTGTTCGAGCGTGGCGTCTTTGAGATTGCCCATGCCGAAGCCCAGCACGGTGAGGAACACGCCGCCAGCCGCTTCCTTCTCGATCAGCCGCGTCAGATCGCCGCGATTGGTGATGCCGACGTTAAAGTCGCCGTCGGTGCAGAGGATCACGCGGTTGGTCCCGCCCCGAACGAAGTTCTGCTTCGCCACCTGGTAAGCCAATTGAATGCCTTGGCCGCCATTGGTCGAGCCGCCGGCCTGCAAGCGATCGAGCGCCGCCAGGATCGTTTCCTGCTGCTCGCACGAGGTCGAAGGCAGCACCAGGCCCGAGGCGCCGGCGTAAACCGCGATCGCCACGCGGTCGCGGCTGCCCAGCTTGCGCACGAGCATGCTCATGGCCTGTTGCACCAGCGGCACCTTGTTGGCCGGCTGCATCGAGCCTGACACGTCGAGCAGGAACACCAAATTGCTGGCCGGCCGGTCGTCGTCGGCGATCACGCGCCCCTTGAGGCCGATCCGCACCAGCCGGTGCTCCCGCTGCCACGGGCAATCGGCCGCCTCGATATGGGCCGCAAACGGCGCGTCGTCCTTTGGCGGGGCATAATCATAAGTGAAATAATTCACCAGCTCCTCGATCCGCACCGTGTCTTTCGGCGGCAGCGAATTGCCCTGCATCAAAAACCGCCGCACGATCGAGTACGAAGCCGTATCCACGTCGATCGAGAACGTCGACAGCGGATTTTTCAGCACGTCGAGAAACGGATTATCGACGACGCGGTCGAACGCTTCGGTGTTGAATTCCTTTTCGAGAACCGCACCGGGCTGAATCGGGCGTAGCTTTGCCCGCGACATGGTCAGGCGCTCCCAATCTTTGGCAGTGGGTGCCATGCCGGCCATGCCGCCGCCCATCCCACCACCACCTCCCATGCCGCCCATGCCACCGCCCATGCGTTGGGTGTCGGCCGGAACGCGGCCAGTAAAAGTTTCTACTCCGGCCGCGACCGCCGCCGGCGGACTCGAAGCGCCGGGCTGCGGCCCCGTGCCGCTTAAGGTTAGCGTTTCGGTTTTGAGGTCGGACGGGGCCAGGCCAGGCCCGGCGTTTGGCTGGCTCGCCGGAGCGAGCGGAGCCGGACCGGCACCTTGATTCGGCAGCGACACGGTGCCGCCGTTAATCGTGATTGGTTGCGAGCCGTCTACGCGCGTTGGCTGTGCGCCTGGGCTCGCCGGTGGCGCTTGCGGTCGTGCCATCGGCGCGCCCCCGGACTGCTGCTTACCGCCAAAACGTTGCAGCCACTCGTTCCTTTGCCGTAGGCTTTTGGCGATCATTTCGGGTGATGGTCCGGGCGGCGGCGTCGCGGGGAGGTGCGTTGAGGGAGCGCTGTCAGCGTGCGGAATCTCGGCAAAATCGAACATTTGATTCCCTGAGTATTTTCCAGTGATGACCACACTGCCCCGAGGAAGCCACGGGTTATCAGGATCCGTCGCCGCATACGATTTTCCAAGCTCGGCTTCGGGATCGTACCATTCGAGCGTTTTGGGTCGCACAATCCGGTCTGGCTCCCGGGCATGCTTGGAAATCACGAAGCCGACGCTGCCGAGGATCAGTACGCACGCGGCCGCCGCCAGACCACGGAATACCATCCTTCGAGGTTTCCTGCTCGGCAACTGAACCGGCCGCAAGTCGGCCATCGGCAGCGGCTCTTTGGCCAACTCGCGGCTAAGCGTCGCAGCCAACTCGCGGAGGCGCTCGACTTCCTGCCGGCAGACGGCGCAGCCGGCAACGTGCTGCTCGATCTCGCTGCGGTCGGGCTCGTCCCACTCGCCGAGGGCATAGGCCGTTAGGCGGGGGTCGTTGGTGTCGCAGGGCATGACGCTCTCTCCGGTTAATCGCCCGCGGTATTGGCCAGGTCGGTGGCCAGTTGCGAGCGGAGTTGTTTGAGGGCCGTGTGAATCAGCACGCCGACGTGGCTGGTCGAAAGCCCCAGCACATCGGCAATTTCGCGGTATTTGAGCCCTTCGGTAAACTTCAGCCGCACCACTTCCTGCTGCTGCGGATCGAGCCGGGCCACGAGTTGGGCCAGTTGCGCGCCGCCTTCGGCGTTTTCGATGGCGGACTCGGGTGGCGGCGCGGGGCTGGGGCGGTTCTCGGCAGTTTCGCGGCTGAGTACGCTCATGCGGCGTTCCTTTCGACAAACATCTAACGCCCGTTGCCGACAGACGCGATATAGCCAGGCCAGCTCATGGCCGGCCACGTCGGCCGGCCGCTGCCGGCACAGCCGCAAAAACGTCTCCTGCACCACGTCATGGGCCGTGTCGGCATTACGCGTCAGCCGCCAGGCATAGCGCATCAGCCGGCCCTGGTGCTCGGCGAGCAACGCACGGACCCAGGCCTCGTCCGATTTCGGCCCCATGCTGGCAGTGCCTCGTCTTCCGCTCGCCCCCACCCTTTTGACGCACCAGCGGGCGGTTTATTACAAGCGGCCGGAAAGATTTTTTGAAACGTCGCAGATTTGCGAGGAGATCCGAGAAGCTGACGCAGCTTTATCCCAGGGCGTTTTCCAGCACTCGCTGCCAATCAATGGCAGGCGTAAAGGTTTGCCCGCCGGCTGAAAGAGATATGAGCGGCAGTTGGCCGATGAGCAGTTTCAAGTCGGCGAAGTTGGAGGAGCGGCTGAGGTCGGCCGAGTCTTCGGATAGATCGTTGAGGACCACGGCGGCAACCTTTAGCTTGCGACTGGCGGCGACGGCGAGCGTTAGCAGCGTGTGGTTGATCGTGCCCAGGCGGTTGGCGGACACCACGATCATTGGAAAACCAAAATCGGCCGCCAGGTCGGCCATCGAGTCTTCGTCGCTGGCCGGCGCGAGTAATCCGCCGGCGCCTTCGATGATGAGAATTTCGTGAGTCGCTGACCAGAAGTTCAATCCGCTGCGCAGCAGCGCGCGATCGATCGTCCGGCCTTCGGCTCGGGCGGCCCGGGGCGGAGAGAGTGGCGCCGCGAAACATTGGGGGCAGACCCGCTCGAACTCACCCGGCCGGCCGGCGGCTTGCCAAAGTTGCAGGGCATCGTCGCTCATAAGGCGGCCTTCGCTCGCCATGTTTTTGGGGCTAACCAGGCAGCCGCTGGCGACCGGCTTGTAGACGCCCACGCGACGGCCGGCAGTAGCCAGTTGTCGGGCGATGAGCGCTGCGACGTAGGTCTTGCCCACGGCCGTGTCGGTGCCGGTCACGAACAGTCCGCGGGGCGGTTGGCCATTCATGCCTCGTAGGGTAACATCAGTCGACCATGACTCCCATCCCCGCGTCTTCGTCGAACATCGCCAGCCACCCGGCCGGCCCTGCGCGCGTCAAAGTCGGGCTGGTGCAGATGCGCTGCGGCCCGAGCAAAGACGCGAACGTGGACAAGGCGATCCAGCGGATCGCCGATGCGGCGGCGGCCGGCGCCGAGATCGTGTGTCTGCAAGAGTTGTTCGCGGGCCAGTATCCTTGCCAGACGGAAGACCACGCCCGTTTTTCCGAGGCGGAGCCGATTCCCGGCCCGACGAGCGAGGCCCTGGCAGCAGCCGCGGCCCGGCACGGCGTGGTGCTGGTGGCGTCGCTGTTCGAACGGCGAGCGCCAGGCTTGTACCACAACACGGCGGTGGTGCTGGACGCTGATGGACGGCAGGCGGGCTTTTATCGCAAGATGCACATTCCCGACGACCCGCTGTATTACGAAAAGTTTTACTTCACGCCGGGCGATCTCGGCTTTTCGAGCTGCCGCACGCGGTACGGCCAGATGGGCGTGTGCGTTTGCTGGGACCAGTGGTATCCCGAGGCGGCCCGGCTGACGGCTCTGCACGGAGCCCAAATTCTGTTCTATCCCACGGCCATCGGCTGGCACCCCAGCGAAAAGGCCGAGTTCGGCGCTAGCCAGCATTCGGCCTGGGAAACCATGATGCGCAGCCATGCGATCGCCAATGGCGTGTTCGTCGTGGCCGTCAATCGCGTCGGCACCGAAGGCAGCATCGAGTTCTGGGGCAGCTCGTTCGTGGCCGACCCCAACGGCAACCTGCTGGCCAAGGCCGAGCATGACGAAGAAGCCGTGATGGTCGTGGAGTGCAACCTGGATCAGATCGACGTCGTCCGCACGCACTGGCCCTTTCTGCGCGACCGCCGGATCGATGCGTACGGCGACTTGGTGAAACGGTGGATCGGAGGAAGGGATGAATGATGAAGTATGAATGATGAATGATGAATGCCGGAGCTGGCGCCACCCGCATCTTCCATTCATCATTCATCATTCCGCATTCATCATTTCCCCAGGAGTTTTCTTGCCTCCCACTAACCCCGCCCCCACTCCCGCTGCCCTCGGTTACCGCATGCCGGCGGAATGGGAGCCGCATGCCGGTACGTGGTTGAGCTGGCCGCATAACGAGGCAAGCTGGCCCGATAACTTTGAACCGGTGCCGGGTACGTTTGCCGGCCTGGTCGAGGCGCTTGTCAATTACGAACCAGTCAATATCCTGGCCAGCGGCGCGGTGCTCGAGCAAGCGCGGACGCTGGTCGGCGGATTGCCGCGGGTTTCGTTTTATGACGTGCCCACCAACGACGCGTGGCAACGCGATCACGGGCCGATGTTCCTGGTCGGTCCGCCCGGCAGTCCGCCGGCGCTAGTGGATTGGGGCTACAACGCCTGGGGCGGCAAGTATCCGCCTTTCGATCTCGACGACCAGGTCCCCGCGCGCGTGGCCAGCCTGTTGGGCTTTCGCCGCTTCGAGCCGGGCATCATTCTCGAAGGCGGGGCGGTCGACTTTAACGGATCGGGCAGCGTGCTCACGACCGAGCAATGCCTGCTGAACCCCAACCGCAATCCGCAACACGGGCGCGCCGACCTGGAACGCTACCTGGCCGATTACTGCGCCGCGCGGCACGTCATCTGGCTGGGCGAAGGCATTGTCGGCGACGACACCGACGGGCACATCGACGAGTTGGCCCGATTCGTTGGTCCCCGCACTGTAGTCGCTGCGCGCGAGCCGGACCAGCAGGATGAAAACTACGAGGCGCTGGAAGACAATTTCCGCCGCTTGCAACAGGCCACCGACGAGCAGGGCCGCAAGCTCGAAGTCATCGGCCTAACGATGCCGCGGCCGGTGCGTTACCAAGACCAGCGTTTGCCGGCCTGTTACTGCAATTTTTACATCGCCAACGGCGTCGTGATCGTGCCGCAGTTCGACGATGCAGCCGACGCCGAGGCGATTGCCACGCTCGCCGCCGTCTTTCCCAACCGCAAAGTCATCGGCCTGCGTGCCGTCGAGCTAGCCTGGGGCCTGGGGACGTTTCACTGCGTCACGCAGCAGCAGGCGAGGCAGAAATGATGAAGTAGGAATGATGAATGATGAATGGAAAAGCCAGCTGGCGCCAGCTCCGGCATTCCGCATTCATCATTCCTACTTCATCATTTCCCACACTCCCCTCTCACCCTGCGTTTTCGGCCGGCGCAATAACTTCGCCATCAGCTCGAGGCTGTCGACGAGGCGCGGGCCGGAGCGGTTGAAGTAGACATTGCCGTCGACGGCATAGACGCAATGCTGCCGCACGGCGCGCAGTTGTTGCCAGCCGGGCCGTGCGGTTAGCAATCGCGATTCGGCCAGCGTGCGGGCCAGGTCGAAGCCGCAGGGCATGATGATGATGACTTCGGGGTCGGCTTGAATGAGTTGCTCCCAACGGCCGACCGTGCTCCTGTCGCCCGCTTGCGAGAACGGCTGCTGGCCGCCGGCCAGCTCGATCAGCTCGGGCATCCAATTGGCCGCCAGGTACAGGGGTTCGATCCACTCGATGCAGGCCACCAGCGGCCGTTCGCGGGGCGGAATCGCGGCGGTTCGGGCGCGGACGACATCAATGCGGCGTTGCAGACTGGCGACGAACTGCTTGGCCGCGGCTTGCCGGCCGGTGGCCTCTCCCACGTGCAGGATGTCCGTGAGCAGGTCGCCCAGGCGCGAGGGATTAAGGGCCAACACCGGCGTGCCCGGCAGGTGCTGCTGGGCCATCCGCAGCACATCGGCGTAATTGACGGCGCACACGTCGCACTGGGCCTGCGTGACGATCAGATCCGGCCCCAGTGCCGCCAGCCGCCCTTCGTCGACCTGGTACAGCGGCTGGCCGGCCGCTTTCATGCGGCCGACCTGCTGGTCAATCTGGGCGCTGTCCAGTTCGGACCGGATGGCCGTGCTCGTGACGCGGGGCCGGTCGAGCACTTCCGGCGGATAGTCGCATTCGTGGCTGATGGCCACCAGTCGGTCGGCCAGGCCCAGGGCACAGAGAATTTCGGTGGCGCTGGCCAGCAGCGAAACGATGCGTTGCGGGGAAGGCATGCGTCGGAGTGTACCGCGCGCCGATCGCAAAATGAATGATGAAGTAGGAATGCGGAATGATGAATGGAAGCAGGCGACTGGCGCCAGCCCCGGCATTCATCACTCATCATTCATACTTCCGCATTTCCCCGCCTACCGCTGCTGATTGCGCTGCGAAACGGTGAGATGGCCGAAGAGCGTTTCGTTGCCGCGCAGGATGTAAAACTTGAGCGGGCCGAGCTGCGCGAAATCGGGCCGGCCGAGAATGTATGCCACGTTCTCGATCGAAATCGTTTCCCACACGTGCATGCCCACCAGGATGTCGCCGCGGCGAATGCCTTGCCGCGCCGCCGGACTGTCGGGCCGCACTTCGGATACCGACAGGCCGCCGCGGTAGCGGCTGCGATACTGCTGGAATTGTCGGGCCGGAATCGATTCCAGCCGCAGGCCCAGCAGGTTCCAGACCGAGTCGGCTTCGGCGAGTTCGCTGGTCGGCAGCTTGCCGAGCGTCAACTTAAGGTGCAGCGGTTGCCGGTCGCGCTCCACCGCAACATCCACGGTCTCGCCGGCATGGTGGCCCAGCAGCGCGCGTTCCAGATCCAAGGGCCGCTCCACCGACAGCCTGTCGATCGACGTGATCGTGTCGCCGGCGCGCAAACCGCCGTCCGCGGCCGGGCTGTCGCTATCGACATCGCTGACCGCCAGGCCCGCGTGCCTGGCCGCTTCACGACCCACGACGCCAAGCCACGTGCCCTCGAGCCGCCGCGAACTGATCAGCTCGGTGGCTACGGCCAGCACCTTGTCGGCCGGAATGGCGAAGCCGATGCCCTGGGCCCCGGCGCGCACAGCCACGTTCACCCCGATCATATCGCCTTCGATATTCAACAGCGGTCCGCCCGAATTGCCGGGATTGATGCTGGCGTCAGTCTGAATGAGGTCTTCGTAGTTTTGGGCATCGCTGACCTGTACCGTGCGGTGCAGGGCGCTGACGATGCCGCGCGTGACGGTGTGCTCATAGCCGAAGGCGTTGCCCACGGCGATCACTGTTTCGCCGGGCATCAGATCGGCGGACGTGCCGATGTGGATGATCTGGAAGTCCCGATCCGCATCGATCTTGATAATGGCCAGGTCGGTTTTGGGGTCGTGCGACACCAGCCGGGCGACATAGTTCTCGCCTTCGGCCGTGGTGACCATGATCTTGCGCACGCCGTCGACCACGTGATGGTTGGTGACGATGTAACCGCGCTGGTCGATAATCACTCCTGTGCCCATGCCGTTGACTCGGCGCTTGCCTTCGCCGCTGGCAGCGTCGGCGGCGTCCACGGTCTTTTCGCCGTGGATATTCACGATCGCACTGCGGGCCTGCTCCACGGCTTCGACGATCGCGGTGCGGCGCGGTTCGGCCGCCGACGCTCCTGGCTCGGCCGCCACAGCCGCCAGCAAGCCCAAGGCGCCCACGATGGCGAGCGGGAATCGCCATCCCTGTCGGGCGGTTCGATCACGCATGGATAGCTCGTCGCGTTTTTTCAGATCTCGAACAAAGCCGCAGGTTGCATCAGGCTGCCGGGGCGATTCATGGCCAATTACCGTAGGCCATCGCTGGTACTGGACGACGAATCGCCTCGCTTCGGGGAGGCTTCAAACTTCCCCAGGCCGAGAACAGGTTCGTCGGGCGTCGCGGCCGGCTGGGCGAAAAATACGCAGGGCCAAAAACGGCCCCTGTGGCACGCGGCGACCGTACCGTCTGTCTTGCTTATTTCGAGCGGGCAAAGTCAAAGCGAACTGCTGAGTTCATCGGCCATGCGTTACGGAGCGCTTGACCGGCCGGAGCCGTGCCCGGAAAAGACTGCCCAGGTTGACAGACGCCGGCTTGCCAGCCTGCTTGCACGCGGCTGGAATCCCGAGCAAGTCATTCACGGCGGCCGATTTGCGCCCGCCGGGGCAGCTTGCTAGGGTGCCGCGATCGCCGGCGGATTGCTGCGGCGGAGCTTGAGCGAGGTGCCGGTCGCGGCCGGACTCGGCGGCGGGGTGGGAATCAACTCGGCCGCCGGCTCATCAACCGATGCCGGCGCGACCAGGCCGGCCTGCCGCCCATCCATGCGCGAACCGAACACCGGCCGCGTCGGCAGCGGCACCAGCTCGCTCGTGGCCGGCGCGTCGACCGCCATGGCCGGCGGCGGCGCCAGGCCCGATTTAGACCCCGGTGGCGGGCATGGACGCCGAGCGTGTGCCAGCGCGGGCGGTGGGCAGTCCGGGGCGGCGTGCGATTGGCACAAGGACCAGTCGTAGTGGCCCAGCGGGCCATCGCAAGCGAATCGACAGCCGGTCGCCGTGGCGATCCACGCCAGCGCCAGCAAAATCGAACACCCGGTTTTTCGCATTGCCGACGTTTCCTGTGGATCGCCGAACTGCTGGCGATGAGCAGTGAAGACAGCGCTCGGCGGCTCCCCGGCACGTGGTTGCCTTGCCACTTCAGGCAGCGCAACGCCGGGCACCTAGGAAATAGTTTCGGCTCGCAGGATCGCTACAATGAGAATAATCCGCAGCTTCAGCCCGACTTGACTAACCTATCGCGGCATCGCTGGCAGATAGCTTAAGCGCGCCGACACGGACGTGTGGGCGTCTAGAAAGTAGGTGGAAATTGCTACGCCCGAGGCGGCGGTTGCCCCCACTCGTTTTCCGTAGCCCAGTCCCTTTAGGGCTGTGTATTACCCACAATTTTACCCGAGGGCTTGGGCTCCTCGGAGGCAGAGCAGCAGGGTTTCCAAGCCGCCCCAGATGGTTTGCCAGCCGGGCTCTCCATCGCCTTT
>DATCFX010000464.1:0-6856 GCA_036509275.1 Pirellulales bacterium
CCGAAAAATAACTTCTCCGCAACTCCTCTCCCCTTGCGGGAGAGGGCAGGGTGAGGGGCCGGGAAAAGCCGAAGTTATTTTTCGGCCGATCCTAAGTCGATCATTGCGGGCGAAGTGATAGTCCCCGCGTCGTTGCGGCAGATCGCCTGTGGCTTGCTAAGCAATTGCTGGTCGAGCCAGGGTGCTCAAGAACCGGGTTGAAGCGGCTTGGGCCGGTAAAAACAGCAGCTCTACGTATCGCAAGGCTTGCCAGGTGGCGAATCAGGAGCGACACTTTCTTGGCAAGCGAGTTTGTGCTCGTCGGCTGCCACATGCGATAACCTTCACGACGGAAGGAGATGGCAATGCGTCGTCTCTGGTTGGCCACGATCGCGGTCCTTGCTCTCGGGATGGCGGCGGATAGCGCCCATGCCGGCTGGCGAACCTACGGGACTGCGAATCGCACGAGCCCCGACGGCGTCTGGCAGCGTGGCTACGGGCGGATGGGCTACGGCTGGTACAGCGTCTACGGCGATTACGTCGGCTCCGACTACAGTTCGATAGGTTTCGGCTATCGCAACCGCTCGTCGGGTTTCAATTTCAATCGCACCGACAACTACGGCTTCCCTAGCCCCGGGACCAACGGCGGCTGGGCGCGTTGAGCGTCTCGACGGCGACGGTAAGCCCCAACAGCTCTGGGGCGTCTCCGTGCGGCGCGCGGCGCGCGGCGCGCCACGGAGTCGTCAAGGTTGCCCAATCGCCGGAGCATGGCGAGTTCGCGGGGCGACTGGCACGAACGGTTTGCGCTGCCGGCGGTTTGGGCCTTTACCGCTCGGCGACGTTGGCGCGGCCCAAAGGCAGGTCGCCGCGGGCCCAGAAGACGTGGCGGCGGTCGGCGCGGGTGCGGGCGTCTTCGAGCAAGACCTGAATGTCGGGATCGAGCGACGAATCGCCAGGCTTCACCTTCGTGCCGTTGACCATCACGCGGATGGGCTGATCGAAGTTCACCATCTCCGGCGCGAGCCACACGGCGGCGCTGGCCGAGTTGGTGAGCAAGTTCAGTGCACCACCCAACCTGACACCACGCCGCCGATGCCCCGTGGGTCGATGTGGCCGACGCGCGCAAGAATCAGCTCAGGATGACGCCAGACCGACCCACTCGTAACGAATTCAAGTCGGAACCGAGTCATTGCTTGAATTCCGCCGGCGGATGAGGCTCCACAGCCAGCGGAACGGCTTTGCTAAAGCCGCGGCAGCTTGCCGATGGAGAAAGTAGAGCAGTAGGATCGTCGCCGCGGCCGTGATGATGCCGGCGATCAAAAAGATCATTGGGGCACTGATACGCAGCAGTTGGGTCAAAACGAAGAACAGGCCGGCCGCCACCAGCATCGCCGTGAAGATCAAGAAGTTCCCGGCGCCCAGAATCTCACCGCGCGTCGTCCGGCGGCTGTAGTCTTGCAGGTAAGCCCGTAGCGGGATGTCGTAAAGCCCCGCGCTCATGCCCATCAAAAACAGACCACTGCAACTCCAAAAGTAGGCAAAGGAACTATGGGCCGCCGCCACGTGAGGCGTGAAAAACAGGAGCAAGCAGGAGACCACGATGCCGCCGGCGCCGATCGGAGTGAGCCCCAGTTCGATGGCGCGCCCCGACCACACCGAGGCGAGAACGCTGCCAACGGCGGCTCCGGCGGCCAACACGCCCAACAGCGGGCCGACCTCGGCCTGGCGGACGTCAAGCGTCGTGGTGGCAAACAGGTAGATGTTGACCTGCGCCATGGCCGCCAGAAACCAGAGGCACGCGCTTGCCGCCGCCGCGCCGCATAAATCGCGGCGGTGGGCCAACAATTTCAGGTCGTGCAGCGTTTGCGCTATAACCCGTTTTGGAAAATGCCGCTGGGGATCGGCAGGCGGCTGCTTGGTGACCAACAACGTCACCCCCCAACCCAGTACCGTGATGCCGATCAATGTTCCCCCGGATATCCACCACAAATGAGTACCTCCCGGAGCAGTCAGCACATAGAGGCCATTGCCGAGCAAGCTGCCGACCACGCACGCCAGGAGGTTGGCCAATCCCAGGCCGCCGTTGGCGGCGGAAATCCGATCTTCGCGAACGGTTTCCGGAATGGCGCCTAGCATCGCCGGAGCCATCAAGGCCCCTGCCGCTCCCATCAGCGTCAACGCGATGAAGACCAGCACAATGCTTCCCACCAGGATCGAGACGATGCCGAAGGTGAGAATGCATGCCTCGGAGATCATGCAACAGGCAATGACCGTGCGCTTACTAAAGCGATCGGCTAGATAACCCGCCGGCGCCGCGAGAATCATATACGGAACGGAAAAGCAAGCGATGCCGAGCGTCAAGATGAGCGGCCGATATTGAGCGCCCAAAAGGTGGTAGCCGATGGGCGTGACCAGCCAGCGGTAGGTATTGTCATTCAATATGGCAAAGAAATGCGACATCGCCAGCCCCACGAAAGCCCACGAGAAGAGCCCTGTCTTGGATTGAACGCTCGGCGCCGCATTCGCTGGTGTTTCATTCATCGTTCGTAAGCGCTCAGCCGGTTTAGACGAGGTTCGGAGCGGAAAGGCCCGTGCGATGATCAACCAATGCCTCATACAGGTGGTCCAGCACTGACCGCCCTTGCAACCGGCATGCCGAGACGATCGTGCAGGCAGTGGCGCGGGACAAATGTCGTGCGTGTGCTGGAGGCGCTCGGGGGCAGGCGCGGCGGAAATGGGCGGGTGTCCGGGCTGTCCGCCGCAGCGGCGGCCGGACGGCTTCTTCGGCGCGGGCTTGGGGGCCCCGGGCGAGTTGGCCGAGGGTGGCAGCGACGAGTGGGTGGCGTTGCGCCCGAGCTGGGCCCGTACCAGCACGAGGGAGCGTGGGCAAAAAACCATTGCCGAGGCTGTCGATGTGACCGCCGCGCGCAAGCCAAACCTCCTGGCCGATCGAAATCGGGCAATTTACGAGATCACCGCGCCATGCGGAGCATCGACTCGTGGTGTCGAGATGACCGACATATTTCGATCTGCCAGCGGCCCTTGGATGACGATCATGTGCGACAACCACGGATCGGCAACGCTTCCAGGCGAAGTCGTCCGATATCTGACGCAGGCGTTGCAGTTATCGCGGAGTGCGATAGCCCTGCGTGATGCCTGTCGATCGGGGGCAAAACGCGCTGGTCTCGCCGGAAGCATCGGCGTTCTGGAAGAAGGATTGCAAACCTTCCTGGGTCAGCGTTTCGCTGTGGCAATGACGAACCGAGATTGGGCCCGAGGTGGGCGGTCCGATCGCATTCTTGCCAGTCCCCGCAATGGTCACCAGCAGGCTGTCTTCAACGGCGACCTTTCCCTCGTCGTCGATCTCGATGGTCTTCGTGCCCACCAGCGTCGAATGCTTCATGATCACGTACCCTTGCGACCACAGCGCGCACGAGCCGCCGCTGCCATATTTCATTGACAATGCGGCCAGCCATTCACTGCGACAGCGTGGATATGCGAGTCGATCGGCGTCGGATCTGATTCAGCAGCAGATCGTATTCCAGGAGGTTGTCTTGCAAGATGCGCTCGACCTCAATGATCGATTCCTGCGCCACGTGCAATTCCTCGTGGCCTTCTGGAACCCACTTCTCCGATTCGACGCACCGATGCTGAGCGCTGGCCAAAGAAACGGCTCCATCGCCCGGGCCATGGAGGGATTTCGTGCGAATCACGCCGATGATCGAATGCAATCGCACGGCAGGGTTGATGGGCAGCTTCTCCATCGCCACCAGTAGCGGGCTGTCCGGTTCGAGCAAGTCAGGGCTGGTCGGAACGCGCCGACGAATCCAGGACTGAAACACGCCGGGGTTCTCGGCGACCATCCGACGATGCCGTTCGTCCGCTTCGCTCGTGGGCCGCGCCAGCAGCGAACCGATCCGACCGACGCCGCGGCGTGCCAGCGTGGAGCCCCGATGCGGCGTGCCGATCCAGATCACTTGCCGGACGAATGGCTGCGGCTCGAAAAAAAACACCTCTCGCAAACGCTCGCGATCGGCTGGACTGGCGCGAAGCTCGTCCAGCGGCCGATTCGCCGCTAGATCCCAGATCGCGGAGCCACTCTCAGTGACTTGCAGTTTCAGCAGCAATCCACCCATGCTGTGGCCAATCAGCACCATCTGGTTGGCGGCCGGATCGTCGGCGGCTCCGGGCGAAACGGCCAGCGCCGCGTTCAATTCGCGCCGCAACGTGGCCGCGCTGACCAGGAAAGGCATTCCGGTCGGATAGCTGAAGGCCCAAATCTGGTAACGCTCGCGAAACCACGATTGCGCGTTCAGTTGATTGATCATCGTCACCCATGTCGTGGGATCGGAAATCAAGCCATGCACGAAGACGACCGGAATCTTGCCCCGCTGATACGGCTCGAACATGATCAATTTCGCTTTGGCGATATCCGTATCCGGCCGCAGGTATTCAACCACCGGATTGCTTGGCGAACTGCTGACTTGCCACGCCATCGACGCGGTGAGATCGCGGGCCAGCAACCAGCGTCCGGTAGTCGTCGCCAGCCGCGTGCAGTGCGCCGGGTTGTAGAATTCCAGCACGAACTCATTACACTCGGAGTTATCTTCGCTGGCGATGCGGCACGCAGAGCGCACATCACCACGCGGCCGCAGCACAGCGGTCGCCGCAAATGCCTGGCTCGGTCGAAAGAATTCTTCCGGCTCGCAGCGGTGTCGGATCACGACCAAGGGCACGCCCAGGCCGACGCCGCGCAATGGCCTGGCATGTTTGGTCAGACGATATTCGCCAACCAATTTCAGTTCATTGAAGTCCTCCGCCGACCAGGCAAAGCCATAGTGCTTGATCGGAATCGTGACGAACTGTCCATCCTGCAGGATCTTCAACCCGCTGGCAGGATCCAAACGGTGATGGCGCTGGGCCGTCATCAACAGCTTGGCGAGGCTGGCATCATACAGTTGGGAGCAGCGCACCAGGTCGTCGGTAGCCGGGCTATTGCCCAAGGCTTCGATATCCTGCCAACCGCGAAAAACCGCTGCAAAAAAGGCATCGACGCAGGCCGCATCGCCGGTCGCCTCCAAGCGCTCCGCCGTTTTCGCCAGTTCGGCCGTGGTGCCGCTGCCGCTGTGATACGCGCACAGCCGAACCGTGGTTTGTCGAACTGTGGATTGCCGGCCGGCTCGCGAGACTTGAATCTTCTGATCGTATTGGCACTCGCCACTGCCCCAGCGGGCGCGGCGAGCCCAATGGTTGCAGCCGCTACACAGCGCAAGGCTTACCAGAACGGATGCGACGACAAGAAATCGCCGTCGAAGTTTGCCCAGATTGCGCCTTTCCTGGCACGGTAGCGGCATTGCGCTTGCGCTCCATCAAGTCGTGTCGACTTTCAGCGCAAGTGTATCACACGCTTTGCTCAGCGGCGGGGCTTGGCGTGGAAACACGGGGTGCATGGACGTACGGAGACGACGAAGGGAGAAACGCATATGAACGCGGGGCAATCGGCGGCCGGAGGAGACTCCTTTTTGTTCATCGAGAACTCACCTCAGCGACTCATTAACTCGCCTCGCCGGAATCCGCCATTCTTGGTCCATTGCACCGATGCGCGCCCCAGTTCTTGAGGTTACCAATTCCGCCGGAACTTGGCGAACTTGATGGGGCGGCTGGCGCGGGCCGGATAGCGCTGTTGGGGAGTTCGCGCCTTACCGCTCGGCGATGTTGGCGCGGCCGAGGGGGAGGTCGACGCGGGCCCAGAAGACGTGGCGGCGGTCGGCGCGGGTGCGGGCGTCCTCGAGCAGCACTTGAATGTCGGGATCCGTCGACGGATCGTTCGGCTTCAGCTTCGACCCGTTGACCATCACGCGGATCGGCTGCTCGAAGTCGACCATCTCCGGCGCGAGCCAGACGGTGGCGGCGGCCGCATTGGTGTGGACGTTCAGCCCGTTCTTTTTGTTGATCGTCGCCTCGGTCGTGACCGCCCGCGTGCCGCGCGGCGCGGGCCAGGCTTGCGGATCGACCACGGATTTTTCGGGCAGGCCGCGCAGCTCGACCCACCAGAAGAAATTGTCCCAATCGCGCATCGAGTGGCAGGTGAAGTCGCGGGGAAAAAAGTTGCGGCGGTAGCGGCCCATCCAGTCGAACAGCCGCAGAATCTCGTCGTAAAAATGTTCTTGCCCACGGCCTTCGTACTCGACCACCGTGACGTTGTAGCCGTGAGTGAAATAACGGTCCAGATCGCGGGAATTGCGGACCTGGTTGTCGCTATCGAGCCCGCCGTCGACCAGGTAAAAGGGGACATAGGCGGCGTTTTCCCAGTAATGGGCCACGTATTTGTCGGCCACGGCGGCGATGGGGATCATGCCGGCCCACAGGTCCGGATGCGCCAGGCCGATGTCCCAGGCCGCGTCGCCGCCCATCGAGTGGCCGGAGAGGAACACGCGGTCGGTATCGATCGCATAACGGCGGCAGGCGTCGCGCAGCGAATTGAGCACGGCGCCGTGCTCTTCGCCCGAGTAGCCATACGATTTCTGATGGGCCTTCGACCAGTTGGGCGCCACGACGATGTAGCCGTAGCGCGTGGCCTGGCCCAGGCGGCTGCCATCGGCGGCCAGCGGGCCGGCCCACCAGTCGATCTGCTGATCGGCCGTGCTGCCGGCGCCGTGCAGCGTGACGATCGTCGGATACTGCCGGTGCGGATCGTATTCCGGCGGTAGTTGCACGAGATAGTTCGTGGCCGGCACGCCGGAGAGCACTTCCACCTCATGCTGGTACAACCCCGGCTTGCCCTTGACCGGCTCGCCAGGCGCTAGCGGCGGTTTCATGTGGGCCAGCACTTTGGCAATCATTTGCGGGCTGGCCCCCTCGCGAGTCCGAATCTTGC
>DATCFX010000465.1:0-6073 GCA_036509275.1 Pirellulales bacterium
GAGCCGGTCGATGCCGACGCCGGTGCTGGCGATCAGTTCGACGGCCTGGCGGTTGCCCAGCGTGATGGTGCCGGTTTTGTCCAGTAGCAGCACGTCGACGTCGCCGGCCGCTTCGACCGCCCGGCCGCTGGTGGCGATGACGTTGGCCTGGATCATGCGATCCATGCCGGCGATGCCGATCGCCGACAACAGGGCGCCGATGGTCGTCGGAATCAAGCAGACCAGCAGCGCGACCAGCACCGTGATGCTGGTGGGCGCGCCCTGGCCGGCCGCTTCGACGCTATACATGGAAAACGGCAGCAGCGTAACGCAGGCCAGCAAAAAGATCAGCGTCAGCGCCGCCAACAGAATGTCCAACGCGATTTCGTTGGGCGTCTTTTGCCGCCGGGCCCCTTCCACCAGCGCAATCATGCGGTCCAGGAACGTCTCGCCCGGGTTCGCCGTGACTCGCACGATCAACCAATCGGAAAGAACGCGCGTGCCGCCGGTCACGCTGCTGCGGTCGCCGCCGCTTTCGCGGATCACCGGCGCGCTCTCGCCGGTGATCGCGCTCTCATCCACCGAGGCGATGCCCTCGATCACTTCACCGTCGGCGGGCACCAGGTCGCCGGCCTCGACCAGCACCACGTCATCCTTGCGCAGGCTCGTGGCCGGCACGACCGCGTGCCGCGCGTCACGCTGCGGCTCGCTCAGCTTTTTGGTCAGCACGTCGCGGCGGGCATTGCGCAGCGCATCGGCCTGGGCCTTGCCCCGCCCTTCGGCCATGGCTTCGGCAAAGTTGGCAAACAGCACCGTGAACCACAGCCAGGCCGAGATCGCTCCGGTAAAGGCCGCCGACTCCTCGCCCGGCCGGAAGATGGCGTCGATCGCCAGCAGGCTGGTGAGCACGCTGCCAACCAACACCGTGAACATCACCGGATTGCGCACCTGGTGCCGCGGCGAAAGCTTGCGCACCGAGTCCCACATCGCCCGGCGCACAATCGGCGGATCGAACAACGGTCGGGCACTAGAATGTTTCGGCATCGTGGACCTGATTGGAATGCATTTCGGTGGCCTATTGGCCCAGGGCCATCATGTGCTCGGCCACGGGGCCCAAGGCCAGCGCGGGGATAAAGGTCAGCGCACCGACCAGGATCACAACTCCGGCCAGCAGCAGCACAAACAGCGGCGTGTGCGTCGGCAGGGTGCCAGCGCCGGCGGGCGTCGTTTTTTTGGCGGCCAACGAACCGGCGATCGCCAGCGTCGGCACCAGCAGCCAATAGCGGGCCACGAGCATGGCCGCGGCCAGGCTGAAATTGTAGAAGGGCGAATTGGCACTCAGCCCGCCAAAGGCGCTGCCGTTGTTGTTGCCGGCCGACGAAAAGGCGTACAGCACTTCGCTGAAACCGTGCGGGCCGGAATTGAAAATGCCGGCCCGGCCTCCGCTGGTCATCACGGCCACGGCCGAGCCGATCAGCACCACGGCCGGCGGAAACAGGATCACCAGCGCCGCCATCTTCATTTCGAAGGCTTCGATTTTCTTGCCCAAGTATTCGGGCGTGCGGCCGACCATCAGACCCGCGATGAACACGGTGATCAGCGCGAACACCAGCATGCCGTAGAGCCCGCTGCCGACGCCGCCGAAGATGACTTCGCCCAACTGAATCAGCCAGAGCGGCACCAGCCCGCCCAGTGGCGTGAAGCTATCGTGCATGGCATTGACGCTGCCGTTGGAGGCGGCCGTCGTGGCCGTGGCCCAGAGTGCCGAGCGCGCGATGCCGCAGCGCAGCTCCTTGCCCTCCATGTTGCCGCCCGACTGCGCCACACTCGGCCGCGCGTCGAGCCCCAGGCCGGCCAGCGCCGCACTCTCCTGTTGTTCGCACCAGCAACACGCGACGAGCAATGGAATGAAGACCAGCAGCATGGCCGCCAGTATCGCCCAGCCCTGCCGCCGATCGGCCAGCATTTCGCCAAAGGTATAGCACAGCGCCGCGGGAATCAGCAGAATGGCCAGCGACTCGAGCAGGTCCGTTAGCGGCGTGGGGTTCTCCAGTGGATGCGCGGAGTTAACGTTGAAGAATCCGCCGCCGTTGGTGCCGAGTTGCTTGATGGCCACCTGCGAGGCGGCCGGCCCCATCGGCAGCGTTTGCCCGCCCGTCGGCTCGGTCCCCGCGGCCGGTGGTTGCAGCCACGCGGCGGTTTGATACGGCTGGAAATTTTGCACCACGCCTTGCCACGCCAGCGCGATCGCCAGCAGCAGCGACAGCGGCAGCAGGATGTACAGCGTGGTGCGCGTCAGATCGACCCAAAAATTGCCGATGCCCACGGTCTCGCGGCGGAAACCACGCACCAGCGCAGCCAGCACGGCAATGCCGGTGGCCGCCGAAACAAAGTTTTGCACGCCCAGGCCGAGCATCTGGCTCAGATACGAAAGCGTCGATTCGCCGCCGTAGCTTTGCCAATTGGTGTTGGTGATGAAGCTGACGGCCGTGTTCATTGCCAGGTCGGCAGGCACGGCGGGGAAGTGTTGCGGGTTGAGCGGCAAACGGTCCTGCAGCCGCAGCAGCGCGTACAGCGCCAAGAAACCGACAAAATTGAACGTCAGCACGGCCGCGGCATAGGCCTGCCACGTCATCGGCCGGGCGCAATCGGGGCCGGCCAGCCGGTAGAGCAGCCGCTCGCAGGGCCCGAGCAGACGCGCGAGCCCGCAGGGCCGGCCGTCCAAGACTTTGGCCATGTAGTGTCCCAGCGGCTTGACCAGCGCCAGCAACAGCAGCAGGTAAACGGCGAGTTGCAGGCAGGTATTGAAAGTCATCCGAACCACTCCGGTTTCAGCAGCGCAACCAACAAATAAACCAACAGGGCTGCGGCAATCACGGCAGTGACGAGATACATGACAGACCGCTTTCGCTTTGCTCAGCCTCGGAGCCACGCGCACAACCGCACCAGGCCCTGCGACGCGAGGAAAAATGCCGCCACAAGGGCGATACAGACAAGATCCATTGCACACCGCCCGGGCCGAAGATCACGAGTACAGCCCGATTCTAGGCGACCGCCCAGCGACCCGAGGCGCTAATAAGTTGTCAATTGTGCAGGCCCCGCCCGACCTGGCACCAAGCGGAACGCATGTCAGGTAAAGACGCACCAGGGCATTGACCGGCACAGTTTGTGGGCGGTAAGGATCGACCGAAGCCCCCCGCTCGCCTTGATGCTGCCATGAATCCCCGCGTCGGAAAAAGAGGGCAGATCTTGGGCGTGGCCGAAAAATCCCAGCCCTCGAAGGGACTGGGCTACGGAAAACGGGAAAGCAGAAACCCCGTGGGTTCAACGCCCAGCATTTTCCACCTACTTTCGAGACGCCCACACACATCCGCGCGACGCCGGCGGCTTTGGGAAAAAATAACCCGTAGCGGGCGCATGTCCGGTATAATCGAGGGGGTATCCGCGCGCCCTGCCAAAACTCCCTCCTGATGCTGCAATGCCGCATGCGTAACGTCCATCGGTGGCCAAGTCTGCGCGCTCGATTCCCTACCATGCCAATTCGCTACGGCCTGCTGATAGGGGTCTGGGCGCTGGCGGCCAGCGCGGCAGTGGCCGATGAGCGGGCTCCGCTGGCGGTGCGCTCGACATCGACCGCCGAAATGCGGCAAATTGCCGGCCGCTATTGCTTCGAGTGCCACGGTCGCGGCAGCGCGGAAGGCAAGCTCTCGCTGGACAAGCTCGTCGACGACTCGGATCGTGCGAAGCGACATGCTGCGTGGCTGGCCGTTTGGAAGAACCTGCGGGCCCAGACGATGCCCCCCGCCGACGAGCCGCAGCCGCAGGACCAGGAGCGGCTGGCGGTCATCCGGTGGATCGAGCGCGAGGTGTTCCACCTCGACCCGGCCAATCCCGATCCCGGCCGGGTGACGATTCGCCGGCTGAACCGAGTGGAATATGAAAATACGATCCAGGATCTGCTCGGCGTCGACTTTGACGCGGCCGAGGCGTTTCCGGCCGACGACACCGGCTACGGCTTCGACACGATCGGCGACGTGCTCACGATTTCGCCGCTGCTCGTGGAAAAATACCTGGAGGCCGCCCGCGGGATTGTGGCCAAGGCCGTTCCGCCCGAGGGGCCGGGCGTGCCGCGTCGAGGGGTCACGATCGGCGGTTTTCGCACGGGCAAGAAGAGCAAGAAGAACGCCTACCGGGTGCCCTTTGCCGAAGCGGCGACGCTGGAGCAAACGGTGAACATCGATGTTGCCGGCCGCTACCTGGTACGTTTCGAGGTGCGCGCGGCCGGCTCGGACGAGGCCACGTCCAACACGGCGCGGATCAGCACGCTGGTCGATCATCAGCCGCTCAAAAGCCAGGAACTCGGCTGGGACAACAACAGCACGATCGTGTTGACCGGCGAGGCAAAGCTGACTCGCGGCCGGCATGCGATTGGCCTGCAGCTTGAGCCGCTGGACCCGCCGCAAGCCGGCGAGGACCGGCTGCATCTCACCACGCGCAAAGTCGAATTGCAGGGCCCGCTGGACGGCACGCTGCGCGAGTATCCCGTCGAGTTTCGCCGCGTCTTTTTCGACGGGCCGCCGCCGGCCGATGCCGAGGGCCGGCGCGAGTATGCCGCCAAGATTCTGCGACATTTCGCCGATCGCGCCTTTCGCCGCCCGATCGACGATGCCACGCTCGAGCGGCTGGTGGACCTGGCGCTGCCGGCGGACCGCACGCCGCAGCCGACTTTCGAGCAGGGCATTGCCGACGGACTGACCGCTATCCTGGTTTCGCCGCGGTTTCTGCTGCGAGCCGAAGTGCAAACGCAGCCGGACAACCCGAACAAGGTTGTGCCGCTGGACGAATTGGCACTGGCGTCCCGGCTGTCGTACTTTTTGTGGAGCTCGCTGCCCGACGACCAGCTTTTCGATCTCGCACGGCGCAAGCGGCTGCGCACGCAACTGGCCGAGCAAGTGGACCGGATGCTCGACGATCCGCGCAGCCAGCGGTTTGTCGAGAACTTCGTCGGCCAATGGCTGCAAACGCGCGACGTCGACGGCTTTAGCGTCGATGCCAAGAAGATACTGGGGCTGCCCACGTACGACAGCAGCGCACGCGTATTCAATCGTGTGGTGCGGCGCGCTTTGCGCCAAGAAACTGAACTGCTGTTTGCTCACGTGCTGCACAGCCGCGCCAGCGCACTCGATCTGCTGACCGCCGACTACACGTTCCTCAACGAGCCGCTGGCGAAGTTTTACGGCATCGACGGGGTCGAAGGCGATAAGATGCGCCAGGTGTCGCTGGCCAAAGACGGCCATCGCGGCGGCATCCTGACCCACGGCAGCGTGTTGCTCGTGACTTCCAATCCCACAGTCACCTCGCCGGTCAAGCGCGGGCTGTTCGTGCTGGAAAACCTGCTGGGCAGCCCGCCGCCTCCGCCGCCGGCCAACGTGCCGCCGCTGGATGTCAAATCGTTCCGCAAAGGCGGCCGGCCGTTGCTGCGGACGCTCCTGGAAGAGCATCGCCGCGATGCCCTGTGTGCCTCGTGCCATTCGCGCATGGACCCGATCGGCCTGGCGATGGAGGAATACAACGCCCTGGGCTTATGGCGCGATCGCGAGTTCACCAAGCCGATCGACACGGCCGGCCGGTTGATCACGGGCGAAAAGTTTGCCGACACGCGCGATCTGGAGCGGGTGATTGCCACCCAGCGGCGCGGCGACTTTTATCGCTGCCTGTCCGAAAAGATGTTGACCTACGCGATCGGCCGCGGCCTGGAGTATTACGACGCGCCGACCGTCGATAAACTGGTGGCGACGCTGGAGGGCGACGGCGGCGTCTTGCGGACGCTCGTTCACGGCATCGTCGACAGCGCGCCGTTCCAAAAACGTCGCGGCGACGGACCGCAGGAATCGTCGGCCGGCCGATCAAAACAGTCTTCGCGTGCCGCCAGCGCCCGCCCGCTACCGTCCGTCCAGAAACCTTGATCCACGGAGCCCCTAGCATGACCCTCGATCGCCAGGCTGCTCGTCGAAAGTTTTTGCGCGGGGCGGGCGTGTGCATCGCCTTGCCGGCGCTCGACTGGCTCGCGCCGCGGCAGGCCCTGGCCGCCGGC
>DATCFX010000466.1:0-3754 GCA_036509275.1 Pirellulales bacterium
CGCCGTCCCATACAGCACGCCTACAGGCCGGAGGCGCTGGGGGCATTGAGCCGGTCGGACGGCAAAGGCACGCCCTTGATCTGGCCTTCGCAGACCAGCGACTCCCGCACAAAGCCCTGAAAGCGCGAAACCACCATTCCGCCGCGCCGCAGCTTGAGCAGCTCGACCGCAATCACCAGCCGGTCGCCAGGATGCACCGTATCGCGAAAGCGGACCTCGTCCATGCCGCCAAAGCCGACCATCTTGCTGCCCAGCAGGTCGTATTTGATCGTGTAATAGCTGCACATTTGGGCCGCCGCCTCGCACATCAGCACGCCCGGCAGCAGCGGCATGCCGGGCATATGGCCCCGCGTCCAGAACTCGTCGGGACCGTGGTCTTTGTAGCCGACGCACACGCGCCGCTCGAAGTCCTCGTAGACGATCGCCGTGAGCTGCTCCATTTCGTAGCGCTGCGGATTGTAACGGCGGATCTCGTCGATATCGGCCACCACGTGGTTTAGGTCGTAGAGGCTCGGATCCACGATCAGGTCTTTGGCCGCCACAGGGCTGCTCCTTGCGAAGCCTTCGGACCCGGGGGACCGAAGATCGCCGAGGTCATTGAAAAAAACACCGCGCACCGGCGCCGGCCGACATTTTACCGGCATCGCCAGGCGCGATCAAATGCCACCGGCCAAGCGACCCGTCGTCAGCGGCGCGCAGAAGCCAAGCCGGACTCGATTTCCGCGGTGCGCGCGCACGGCGTCTGTCGAGGGCGAAAAACCACGAGCAACTAGAACTCGCCGCGACGCTCAGGTGCGCACGAGCTTGCGTTTCAAGCGGCGAGCCTTGCTATTGGCAGGGCGGCGTCCATGATTGGCCTTCTTCAAGGCGCGATGCGGTTTAGCCATCGGTAGTAGACTCGGCTGAGTTTCAACGTGTGACGGGGGGCGAACATGCCTGGCGACGCCGACTCGAGCGGCGGCCGCACACAACTTTAGCAAGTGCCGCCGCGGGTTGAAAGGCCGTCCAAGCGCCCAATCGCTGCACGCAGGCCCGCCCCGGCCGACCCACGGCGTGTCTACGGCTGCTGGTCGTCAGCCGCGTGGGGAACGTCGGGGAGCCACTGCGTGCGCAGTTTTTGACATGCCAGGCGATAGAACTCGCGAGCCTGTTGCCGTTCCTCGTCCGTGAAGGGCGTGTAGCTCTCGATGAACACCTGGAACTGGTAGTATTCCTTCCGCTTGCCGGCCGCGAGGTTCTGGCTGGCGGTCCGCCAGTTATCCTGGATCCCCTCGACCCGATCCAAAATCTTTTCGGCCACCGTGAAGGTGCGCGGTTCGAGCGGGCGGCCTTCGGCGTCGAACAAGTAGAACAGCAAGTAGCCATATTGCATGTTCGACTGGTTCAAATTCACTTCAAAGAAGGGAGCCTCCGGCTCGACGTCCGGACCGTGCGGCGTGCGATCCTTGATGCTCCAACCGACAGCCTGGTAGCAAATCAGCAAATCGTGCCAGTCCATGAACGGATAATCGATCGACGTCACCATCTTGTCGCCACCGGCTCGATAGGCCCAATAGCGCGAGAACTGCGCGTCGAAACGGGGCCGCGACTTGGTGACAAAGTCCAGCCGGCGCCAGCCGTTCCATTTGTCCGGCAACTGGTCGGCCGACAACTTGTCGAAAGCCTGGCTCGTGCGCTGGTCCAGTTGGGCCGCCGCCTGCGCTTGAGCCTCGGCGAGCGTGCGCGACGGCCATAACAGGTAAAGCTGTGCGCCCACGAGGCCGGCGTATAGCACCATCGCGGGCAGCGACGGCCAACTGGCCAACCAAGTGCTTTGCCAGCGCGGCCAGAGCACCACGCCGTCGGCCGCACGCGCCAACTCGGTGCGGGCCTTATGCCAGAAAGTCTTGGGCGGAAGAATGAACATCAGCAAGCGGTCGTAGCTCAGCACCATGCCCATGGCGAACAGGAACACGCCGATACCGAGCAATTCGTGCGGCAGTCCCTCGACGACCGAAAACCCTTTGAGCGTGAGGCCGGTGATCAGCACCACCCGGACCACGTTGGCGATGACCACGAACAACACGCTGCCGGCCATCAACAGCACGCCGCGCACCAGCCCTACCCGGAAAAAGAGCGCAAAAAACGCCGTGAACGCCAGAATCACGAACAGCGAGCGAACGCCGCTGCAAGCTTCTTCGACCAGCAGCTTGTGGCCGGGAATTTCAACCGTGTTGCCGTTGAGTACGTGCAGGATCCGCGTCACGTCCAGCAGCCGGCTGCTCCACTGGGCCGTGATCCCCTGCAACGAGTTGATCAACTGCTGATCCAGGTTGAACGGCAGCGGAATGATAAACCACATGAACAGCCACGCCGGCAGCACGCGTGCCACGCACAACCAGCCGCCGATGCCATACGTGCAGGCGAACAGAGCAAACAAAAACGCGATGGCACCGCACTTGGGCGAAAAAACCAGCACGCCAAACGCAGCCAGCAGGAAGGCGAAACCCAGCAACAACGAAAACACGACCCGATTGCCGGGCGTCAACTGGCCGACACCGCGCAGCCGCTGTTGAGCCAGAAAGAAGGCGCCCACCGGGATCAACGGAAAGAATCCGTATTGCACGAGGTCCAGCAGGTGCTGACAGTGCAAAATCAGTAGCGGAAGATGCGCCGCCACGACCACGACCGCAACCATCACGGCCCAGGGCATCGACCAATACAAGCTGCGGCCCACAGCCCGCGCCGCCGCCGGCGCCGCTGGCTGGGTCGAAAGAATGTCTTCCACTTGAGACATGACGTACTCGAACACGGGTGATTGGCAGCAGCGGCGCGCTGGTCCAGGCTTGGCCGCTCGGCGCCTCGGCCTGCCCGAAAGCGAACCTGGCTCGAAGCACGGACGGGAACAGCCGACCAGAAACCCAGCGGGGCGGGAAGTCGCACGGCCCACAGCGTCTTAAGATTTCAGTCTAAGGCGATTGCCCCCCGAGGCAAGAACTTTCATGCCACGTTGGCAGGGAAAATTGGAATCCGGCCCAGGTCGGCGTCGCACGCCTGCCCGCTGCAGCGAGGCTGTTTAGAAAAAAATTCTCAAAAAAAGGTTGCACCCGTCCCCCCCACAGGTAATATCTAGAACTTACGTCCGTTCAATTGGCAAAACACACATCGCACCAGGGTTGGACTGCTCGCCATGACGCGCTTGCCGTTAATCGCCCGCACTGTACTGCTCTTTTTGTTGTTGGCCGGAACCGCTCGCGCGGATTTGCTGAGCGTCGGAGCTGGTTCCTGGTCGGACGTCTTGACCGGAACCGAGACCTGGAATCGCGGCGCGGCTCCGTCGGGCTCCCTGTCGATCGCCATTCCGGTGCTCAACGGCACGTCGGCAGGTTCGCAAACGGCCACGATGTTCGGTTGGGCGCTGGGGATCGAGATTATTCCGGAGGCAGGGGCAAGCGGCACGCTGACCGTCAGTTCGCTCGCCAACCCGAGCAACAACGCGCTGACGGGCAGCCCGGGAAATCCCAGCGCCTTCGTCGGCAGCGATTACGTCACAATCTCCAACACGAATAACAACACGGTAGGCTCCCAGGTGCCGACCTCCGGCGATAACCTGGTGAGCTTCAACCTGACCTCTACGAATGCCGTCGGGACATTCAAAATCGTCGCTTTCAACGACGCCTCCAACGGATATTCGAACTGGACTTACTACAACGCGGCCAATCCCGGCGACGCCAACAACGGCAACGACTTCGCGTTTACCAATATTGGGGCCGCG
>DATCFX010000467.1:0-2222 GCA_036509275.1 Pirellulales bacterium
GTCGCCGGCAAACAGCTTCGCCGTTGCGTCTTCTATCAGCGTGGGGATGTTCGCCTGCCGCATCCGCTGGAGCATCGCGGCCTCGTCGCAGCCTTCGGCAATCGCGCGCGACAGGGCTTCGTCCGAGGGCATCAGCTCGAAAATTGCCAGCCGCCCGGCATAGCCGCGATTGGCGCAATACAAGCACCCGCCCGGTTCGTACACCGTCCGGCCAGCCGCCTCCGGGCAGTGCAATGTCCGGGCTTCGGCTTCTTCCAGCGGCCGCGGTTTGCGGCAGCGCCGGCAGAGCCGCCGCACCAACCGCTGGGCCACGGCCAGCCGCAGCGTGGCCGCCACCAGGTAGCGATCCACGCCCATGTCCTGCAACCGCGTGACGACGCCCGCCGCGCTGTTGGTGTGCAGCGTGCTGAACACCAGGTGGCCGGTCAGCGCGGCCTTGATCGCCACGCCCGCCGTCTCGCGGTCGCGGATCTCGCCGATCATCACGATGTCCGGATCGTGCCGCAAGACGCTCCGCAAGGCCCGATCGAAGCTCACCTTGTCGGCCGAGTCGACTTCGACCTGCGCCACGCCGGCGATATCGTATTCGATCGGGTCCTCGATGGTCACGATGTTGCCGTTGCGGCACTGCATCAACCGCCGCAGCGCAGCGTAGAGCGTGGTGGACTTGCCGCTGCCGGTCGGGCCGGTGAGCAGGATCATGCCGTGCGGCTTGGCGATGGCCTGCTCGAAAAATACCAGGTCGCGCTCGCACATGCCCAAGCGCTCGACCGTCAGCGATTCGGTCTGCATGGCCAGCAACCGCAGCGTCATCCGCTCGCCATATTTCGTCGGCAGCGTGGCCACGCGGATATCGACCTTCTGACCCGAAGTGCCCAGCCGATGCGTGAACCGGCCGTCCTGCGGGGCACGCTTTTCGGCAATATCCATGCCGCTCACCACCTTGAAGCGGCTGATGACCCCGATCAGCGCCGGCGTCGGCAGTTGGCGGTAGGGCTCGAGCACGCCGTCCACGCGGAAACGCACCAGCACGTTGGCTTCGCCCGGATCGATGTGAATGTCCGACGCTTCGCGGACCATCGCGGCGTACAGCAACTCGTCGCACAGCGCCACGGCGTCGCTCGAGTCGGGATCGGCGGCCGCCTTGGGGTCGATCGTGCGGGCCATCAGCGGCTTGCCGTCGCCGCCGCGGCTGGCCAGCGCATGGCCGAAAATCCGGTTCAGCGCCCGCTTGAGCGAAGCCGGATCGGCCAGTTCCGCGCGGACCGGCAGATTGACGTAACGCTCGACCGCCTGCAATGCCGCGTGATCCTGGTCATTGACGCAGGCCACGTGTACGTGCCCGTCGAGCGAGGCGAACGGCAACACATTCCGCCGCATGGCCAGCGCCGGCGGCACGCGCAAGGCCCAGGTCGGATCGACCTTGACCTCGTCCATATTTAACAGCTCTTGGGCGGCGGCGTCGGTCGCGCACTGATCGATCATCGGATACTCCTCCGCAGGTGCGCGGCCGTGCCGTTTTGCTGCCACATCGCCAGCCGATCGCGCACGATCTGCGGGTTGCGGGCCATGGTCATGGCCGTCGTTTCGGAAATCTGCTGGGCGGCCAGCAGCCGGGCCAGGTCTTCTTCCAGCGTCTGCATGCCCTGATTGCCGCCGGTCTCCATCGACGAATAAATCTGGTTCGACTTGCCCGTGGCGATCAGGTTGGCCACGGCCGGATTGGCGATCAGCACTTCGCTGGTGACCACGCGCGTGCGGCGGCGCAGGTTGGCCGGCTGGCCGTTTTCGCTCGGGCGATTGGCCGGCCCGTCGGCGACGATCAGATGCTGGGCCACGATGGCTTTGAGCACCAGCGCCACTTGCCGTCGCACGCCGGTCTGCTCGTCGGCCGGGAACACCGACACCAGCCGCTCGATCGTGCCGACGCAATCGCCCGCATGCACGGTCGTGAATACCAGGTGGCCGGTCTCGGCCGCCGTGATGGCCGTGCGGATCGTCGCCAGGTCGCGGATTTCGCCGACCAGGATCACGTCGGGGTCCTGCCGCATCGCGGCCACCAGGGCTTCGTTAAAACTTTCGGTATCCATGCCCAGTTGGCGCTGATTGACCAGGCTCATCAGCGGCGTGTGTACATACTCGACCGGGTCTTCGATCGTGACGATATGACACGGCCGGGTGCGATTGATCCGATCGATGAGCGTGGCCAGCGTCGTGCTCTT
>DATCFX010000468.1:0-3021 GCA_036509275.1 Pirellulales bacterium
TTCCCAAGATCGCGCCGGTCTGCGTCCAGCGCTCGTCCGATTCGATCCGCCGAGCCAGGCCGAAGTCGCTGACGTGCGGCCGGCCGTCGCTGTCTAGCAGCACGTTCGAGGGCTTGAGATCGCGGTGCAGCAAGCCCTGCTCGTGGGCGTATTGAATGGCCCGGCAAACCGGAGCGAGCAAGGCAGCAGCTTCGCGGCCCGGCAGCGGTCCGGCCGCCAATCGCTCGGCCAGCGTGGTGCCGGCCACGAGCTTCATCGTAAAGTACGGCTGCTCGTCGATCTGGCCGACTTCATAGACCGGCACGATGTTGGGATGGCTGAGCCGCGCGGCCGAGCCGGCTTCGGCCCGAAAACGGGCCAGATCGGCGGCCGAAGCCCAGTTGCCGCGAAGCACGACCTTGAGCGCCACCTCGCGATCCAGGCTCACCTGCCGCGCCCGATAGACCACACCCATGCCGCCGCGTCCCAGCTCATCGAGAATTTCGAAATCGCCAAAGCGGCCCGGTAGCGCGGGGCCGGCACCTGCCGGCTCGGCCGCGAGCGCGGCGTTCCACGTCGCCTGCAAATTCTCGTCGCTGGCGAGCGCGGCAAACTGCTCGGCCAGCAGCGCGGCAGCCCACAATTCGCGCAGCTCGGCGGCCAGTTCCGGTTCCCCGGCTGCCAACGGTTCGACCCTCGGCTCCTGCCCGGCCCGTAATTGTTCGGTGAGTTCGGCCAGCAATCCGGCCAGGCGGCTGTCGCGGTCGGCGGCCGCCGGCGGTCGATCGGCGGGCGGATCGGGCTGGCGATTCATGGCACGCTCCGGCCAGAAGCGGACGGTTCGTCGAGCATTTCGCGCAGCCGCCGCATGGCCCGCAGGTAGCGCATGCCGGCGGCCGGCTCGCTAAGCCCGAGCGTCTGGGCCACTTCGCTGTTGCCCAATTGCTCGAAGTGCCGCATGACGATGACTTCGCGGTCCGATTCGTCGAGCTGCTCCAGCGCGGCGCGGAACCGGCCTTCCAATTCGTGCCAGACGGCGGCGGCGGCCGGCGTCAACTCGCGGCCGGCCAATTGAGCAACCAGGTCCCAAGCCGATTGGCTGCCGGCGGAGCGTGCGACCAGCGGCTGCTCGCGATCGATGCTGCGGCGGCCGGCCACTTTGTGCCGGCGGTAGGCGTCGATCACGCGATCCCGCGCGATTTGCCGCAGCCACAGGTGGAACGGCACATTGGGCGCGGCCAGGTAGTCGTCCAGCCGGCGGTTGGCTTCGATCATCACGTCCTGCACGATATCGCTGGCGTCGACGCGGCGTTGCAACGCGCGATCGAGCCGCAGCGTCACGATCCGCCGCAAGGCCTCGCGATGCCGCTGGAGCAGACCGTTGACCGCCGACGCATCCCCCTCACCGGCCCGGCGGAGCAGTTCGATCGTTTGTGAGGCATCGGGCCACATGGAGCGCCCACGCGCGCGTCGCCAACGACGCGGCTAAATGTTTGTTTTAACTTTGACAGCGCGCAACCGCCCGTTCACGCGCGCAGCGTGGCCAGCGTGACCTCCAACGCGGCGATTTTCTGTTCGGCCTCGGCCAGCGACTCGCGCTCCTTCTGCACGACCTCGGCCGGAGCGCGGTCGACGAAGTTGGCATTCGCCAGCTTGGCTTGTTTGCCTTTGACAAAGGCGGTCAGCCGCTCGCGCTCCTTTTCGTTGCGGGCAATCTCGGCGTCCACGTCGATCAGCCCGGCCAGGTCCACCAGCACCTCGCCGGCAGTCAGCGCCAGCCGGGCGCAAGTGGGCGGCGCCTCGACATCGGGTCCCCAGGCCGTGGCCTCGGCGCCGGCCATCGATTGAATCGCCGCCGCCATCGGCCGCAGCAGCGCGACAATTTCGTCGCTGGTGCGCAGTGCGAACCGGATCGGCGTCTTGGGCGGGATGTTCTGCCGGCTGCGAATCTCGCGCAGGCCACGCAGCACGTCCTGGAAGTGGGCAAACCGGGCTTCGATCGCCGGGTCCTGCCGTGCCGCATCCGCCTGTGGCCAGGTGGCCATCATCACGCTCTCGGCCGGCCGCTGGCCACGGGTCAAGCCGCGCTCGGGAGCGGCGGCGGCCAGCAAGTGCCAGATTTCCTCGGTGATAAACGGAATCGCCGGGTGCAGCAGCCGCAACAGGTTGTCCAGCGTGTGGGCCAGCACCTGCTGCGCCACCGGCCGGGCCGCCGGGTCTTGCAGCCGATTCTTGACCATCTCCAAATAAAAACTGCAAAACTCGTCCCAGGCGAATTCGTAAACCAGCCGCATGGCGTCGGCAAAATGATAATGCTCGAGCGCCGTGGTGACTTGCGCCGTGACGCTCGACAGCCGGCTCAGAATCCAGCGGTCCTCGACCGCCAGGTCCGCCTCCGCGATGGGTGCAAAAGCATAGCCGTCCAAATTCAGCAACACGAAACGGGCCGCGTTCCACAGCTTGTTGCAAAAGTTGCGCGCCAGCTCGAACCGCTCGCTCACCACCGGCCCGCGCGGCAAAGCCACGTCGTCGGGCTTGCTGGCCCATTGTGTCGAAAAATCCTTACCGCATTGCTTGCAAGCGACGCGTGGCAGCACGCGGTTCTTCTTGGTCTGCTCGACGAGCGTGCCGCAGTGCGGGCACTCGAAATCGACCGGCATGCGGACGTCTTGCGTTTCGGTCGTCAGGTAGGCCAGCCCAAAACGCAGCGCATCGGCGCCGAATTTTTCCAGCACGTCGATCGGGTCGACGCCGTTGCCCTTGCTCTTGCTCATCCCCTCGCCATAGCTGTCGAGAATCTTGGGGTGGATGAACACCTCGCGGAACGGCACGTCGCCCATGTTGTGCAGGCCCATCAGCACCATGCGGGCGACCCAGAGCGTGATGATGTCGCGGCTGGTCACGAGCGCACCGGTGGGATAATAGTAGGCCAGCTCGGGCGTTTGCTCCGGCCATCCCAACGTCGAGTGCGGCCAGAGTGCCGAACTGAACCAGGTATCGAGCACGTCGGGATCCTGCAGGAAGAAACCGTCTTCCTCGATC
>DATCFX010000469.1:0-3055 GCA_036509275.1 Pirellulales bacterium
ATGATCGGCAAGCCGGTCAGCCCGATCTTGGTTTCTGGATGCCGCACGCGAATCTGGGCGATCAGCGAGCGCAGGGCATCGGTGGCTTCCGAGCAGCGCGCGAAGCCGTCTTTGCCCGGCGCCAGGCGCAGCAGCACAAAACCCAAGCGGCCTTCGTTGGTGAGCAGGTATTCGGCGCTGAGCTCGCTGAGCGTGGCGAACGATTGCGGCATCTCGGGCCAGGGGGACTGGTACTGCCGCCGTTGGCTGAGCGTGGCCAGCAGGCTTTCGCTCAGCCGCTCCATCTCGTGGCCAGAGGCTTGCACTTCGGCCGGTACGCTTTTGAGCCCGGCCATCTCCAGGCGCATGCACATGCCGGCTGTCATGTGGCCCAAGTTCAGCCGCGACCAGTTGCCGTCGACGATCGGGCCGACTTCGCTCAGGAAGCGCTCGACGCCCAGCAGTTCTTCGCTCGAGAGATAGTGCAGGCCCTTGCCGCGGATTTTTTCCAGGTTCACGCCGTGCAGCACGGCGTGGAACAACTGGTCGTCGCGGGCCAGCAGGTTGGAAATCTCCTGCAGCACCGGCACGACCTTGTCGCGGTTGGCCCCTTCGACCACGACGACCGCGTCGTCCTCGTCGCCGAACTCGTTGGCGTACTCGCGCCACAGGCGGTTGTAATCGTTGTTGGGATTCACCAGGTCCAGCCGGCTGGTGCGATAGCCGAGATTCGTGCTGGTATAGACCAGGCAGACAATCGCCAGGCCCACGGCCAATGCAATGGTCGTGATGGGCGAGCGCAGCGAAAGCCGGGTCAGCCAAATGAGCGGGCGGCCGTAGAAGGCCACCGGTTCCGGCGGCTCGTGATCGGCTGACATAGGCGTCCTATCCAGATGTCGAAAGAATGCTGCCGGACTACCCCCGCCTGGCCGTCAGCAGTCGTGACGAAAGGACAAAGGCCGCCGCCGGTGGTCGCGCTCGAGCACCGGCCCATAAGGGGGCGGCATTCTACAAGTGCCCCCCGCTGGGCGACAAGACGAATCGGCGCGGGGTTGGAATGCGGCTAAACCACGGCCCATGCACGGTTTAGCGGCAAATGAAATCGGCTCGGCCAGCCTTCCAAGCTATTCGGGTAGCGGCTGGCCGCGGGTTTCGGGCGCGAAAGGCAGCACCAACAGCCCCAGCAGAAACACTGAGCACATGGTGACAGCAGTATAGCGCCAAGCCATGACTTCGCCGTATTGGCCGAAGACTCCGTTGATCAGACCACCCATCGTCAAGGTGCCCAAGGCGGCCACGTAGCGGCCGACGTTGTAGCAGAACGAGGTGCCGGTGCTCCGCAAACGCGTGGGGAACAGTTCTGGAAAGTAAATCGCGTAGCCGCCGAACAGGCTGAGTTGACAGAATCCCATGATGGGGATCATCCAAAAGATGTCGGAATATCCGTTGAAGAACCAGAAGGTGCCAGCCGTGGCGAACATCGCCAGGATGAACGCGACGGCAAACGCCGGCCGCCGACCGTGTCGCTCGGTAAAGAATTTGAACGCATAGATGCCAAAGCCGGCCCCGATGTTTTGCAAAACGGAGGCCAGGCCCACCGCCTTGGTAACTTCGCCGGGACTAAGTCCCTGTCCGCGAAGCACCGAGCGCATGAAGTCGAAGCTAAAAAAGCCAATCGCCCACAGGCCAACCACACCGGGAATCGACAGGCCGAGTCCGACCAGCACGTTCCTGCGCCAGCGAGCGTCGCCGAACAGTTCGGCCAGCGAACCTGCTTTGCGATGCGCGGTGCCCTCGGCGACGGCATGTTGCCATTTTTCCGGTTCTTTCAAGCGCGACCGAATCAGGATGGCCAGCAGCGCTGGGATGGCTCCGACCACAAACATCAAACGCCACGGCTTCCACTGGCTATCCGCAAACGCGCCTTGTCCCTCGAGGACACCGAAGCCGATACTAATGAACGCGGCAGACACATTGCCCACCGTGGACAGCATTTGCAGCCAGCCCAGCGCATGCGCGCGGACCCGGTCTGGCATCACCTCGGCTATCAGCGCCACGCCCACGGCAAATTCGCCGCCGACGCCCAGGCCGGTGAGAAATCGATAGACCGCGAAGTCCCACACCGTTTGCGACAGCGCGCTCAAGCCAGTGAACATCGAGTATAGCAGGATCGTCAGCATCATGGTTTTGGCGCGGCCGATCCGGTCGCCCAAAATGCCGAACACCAGCCCGCCGGTGGCCCAGCCGATGATGAAGATGGCCGTGGCGTACGCGCCGTAACTGTCGACCGTATTGCCCGTCACGCCCGGCCCCAGCAACTCCGTAATTGCCGGCTTGCGGGCCAGGTTGAACAGTTGCTGATCGAGGCAATCGAACAACCAGCCCAGCGCCGCGACCAGGAACACGAACCAGTGGTAGCGCGTCATTTCGCGGTACCAAGGCCGGGCCGGCCCCAACGACGGATCATGAAACACATCAGGCTCGGACGGCAGCACGGGGGCGGGGCTCATAAGGCGGTGCCAGGGGCGGGAGGGCGTGTTGTGGCGCGCGAAGGCGGCTCAAGCCGGTCAAGCGAGAATCATAAGTGCCCACGCTGCCGTAAGCAAGCAATGCCACGCTGCTCGCGACCGGGTACGGCACATAAATGTGCCGGCTAAGGTTACGGCCGGTTACGGCGCATGGAATGTGCCGGCTAAGTTGCAGCTACGTTCCGGCAACCTCGGCGGCGGCAGGGTTGTGGTCCAGCAGTCGCCCGAGGTCTTCGGCCAGCAGCGCCTTGTTGATGGCGAAGGCGGCCATCGCCCCTTCGGCCGCGGCGACAATCGCCAACTCCACCTCGCGGGTCGCATCGCCGGCTACGTACAGCCCCGATTTCTCGGACGCCTGCATGCCGCAGCCATCGTCGGTTTGCACGGAGTGCTTGACCACGGCGCAGCCCAACTTTTCGGCCAGTTGGGAATGCGGCTGGCAATCGGTGTGGACAAACAGCGCGCGGCGCTCGACGAACGAACCATCGGCAAACACGATGCGCTCCAACTGCGGCGGCCGGCCTTCCAACCGCACGACCCGGCCGCTG
>DATCFX010000470.1:0-7320 GCA_036509275.1 Pirellulales bacterium
GGCGGTCGGGTGTTTTTTTTCTACAAGCGTATACACGCCCGCCGCGACCACGAAGGCCAGCAGGAATAAAGCGAACCGGAACAAGCGTGGTTGCGCAGACATTTAATTTTCCCCCGACTTCTTCCTTCAATCAACGCGTGCCAGCGAAGTCAATAGCCGCCCGCCGAGAAGCCGACACCCATCCGCAGAGGTCGAAAAAAATAAGTCGAGGTTCCGCATCCCGCAAGCGCACGATCAAGCTGCAAACTCTGGCGTCCGCGGACCGAACCGGCGCGACCGACCAGGAGGCGTTCCCCCAATTCTAAATCCCGGCGGCGCAAAGTCGCTAGACTCAGGCCGGCAAAAATCTATTATTCGGATCCTTCCTATGCCGCCGGTAACGGCTTGGACCGGTCCTCCCAGGCTGGAAACGGCCACTCCCAATTGTCGAGAAGGCATCGCAATGGACCAAAACCGCTGGCACCAGGCAGTTCGGGCATTCTGCTTATGATACGCGATTACTGCCTGCTTTGTTTGGCCGCCGCCCTGGCCGGCGCGGTGAATTCGGTGGCCGGCGGCGGCACGCTCCTGAGCTTTCCGGTGCTGTTTGCCGTCTTGGCCCGCCGCGACCAGAGCCCGGGCGTGGCTTCCGTCGTGGCCAACGCGACCAGCACGGTGGCCCTGTTTCCGGGGTCGTTGGCCGCCATCTGGGGCTATCGCCGCGAATTACAGACCGCCTGGGGTTGGGTATGGCTGCTGACGTTGCCCAGCTTGCTGGGAGGGCTGCTGGGCAGTTGCCTGCTGACGAGTTTGCCGGAGGAATGGTTTCTGTGGCTGGTCCCTTGGCTGATCCTGACGGCGGCCCTGCTGTTTGCCTTGCAGCCGCTGATCAGCCGGCTGACCGGCATCGGCCGGCCGCATACGAAGCCGGGCGGCAGCACGTTGGCCGGCATCGTGCTGTTCCAGTTTGGCGTGGCCATTTATGGCGGCTACTTCGGTGCCGGGATCGGCATCCTGATGCTCAGCGCACTGGCGATGATGGGAATGGCCGACATCCATGTGATGAATGGGCTGAAAAGCTGGCTGGGCTCCTGCATCAACGGCGTGGCCGTGGTGGTGTTTATCGTCGGCGGCCGGGTCGACTGGCCCTTGGCCCTGGCTATGGCCGTGGCCGGTGCGATCGGAGGATACGGCGGCGCGAGCATCGCTCGGAAACTCAACCGCAATCTCGTGCGACGGGCGGTCGTGGCGATTGGTTTCAGCCTCGCCGGCTGGTATTTCTATCAGCAATGGAGCGGATAGCGAGCCGGCCCTGCCGTAGCGGAAGTCGTGAGACTTCCGGCTGGCGCGCGACGCCGGAATTCTTACGAATTCCGCTACTTGGCGACGTTCGATGCGCGTCAACCCTGTTTGGCCTGGGCTTTTTTCTGCGCCGCTTTTGCTTTTTTCTGCGCGGCGGCTTCTTTGGCTTTTGCCTTGCGCTCTTCGGCCAGACGACGGATCGTCGCCTTGCGCTCTTCCGGCGTGAGCTTGGGAGTGCCGGAATGCGTCTTGGGCTGCTTGAGGCTCATCTGCTGGCCGCCTCCGCCGCCGTTGGCACCGGGATAATTGGGCGTCGCAAAGGGATTGGCCACGCCCCGGCGCGGACCGTAGGAGCCGTTGCGGCCCGCGAGCCCGCGCATGAGCATCATGCTCATGTACTGGTTCATGCTCAGCGACTGTCCGCCCATGTTTTGTCCGCCGGGGACGAATCCCGAGCCATTCAGGCCCATTCCCGACATCATGCCGTAGCCCCTGTTCCCCAGTTGGTTGCCAAAGGGATTGACGTAAGCCGCGCTGCCGCCCATGCCCTGTCCGCCGAGGCCCAACTGCGGCGCCACGGCCTGCGCCCAGAGCGGAGAAGCGAGCAAAGCCAAAGCCCCCAGCGGCAAAAAGACGCGTCGCATTGGCACCACCTGAGCGAAAAAGGTTTGCACGGAATCGGCCGGCCGTAGCGGAAGTCGTGAGACTTCCGGAACCCCACCGGCGGCCCCTTCGGAATTCTCACGAATTCCGCTACCGGGCCGCGGCGCACCGGCCGCTAGCGCCAACTACCGAGTTTAATTCGAGCCGCCGTGGGTGCAATGCCGCCAAACTATATTTTTCACCTTTTAGGTGGACGATTTGCGGCAGCGAGAGGCAGAAATGCCAGATTCGGCGAAAACCCGGCCGGAAGTGCCATTTTCTACACAACACGTAGAATATTTGACTGCCGTTCCGGTCGAGACAGACAACGCGCGCGGATTCGGCAGGCAGGCGGCGGAGGGCCGGGCCGGCAAGTGCGGGGGCCGGCCGGCTCAGAAGCGCGCGTCGAGGCCCAGGTTCACGCCGTAGAGAAACAGATTGCCGTCGTGGTTGATCCCATTGCCGGCGCTCGTGATGGCGCCGTTGGGGGACGAGCCGCTGAGGTTGATCTGGTCGGGGCTCAGTGCCAGGTTGTCGATAAAGATCACGTTGTAGCCGGCCCGCAAGGCGACGAAGTTGCTGAAGTGGTAGACGCCGCTGAGGCCGATGTCGCCGACGAACGCGGAGGTATGCCGGCTGCCGAACCCGTTACGCAACACGGTGCCGTTGTTGTCCAGGAACTGCGCCTGCGTCGCGTAGTTCTCGTAGACGCCGGCCTTGCTGCTCAATTCGATCGTGAACAAGTCGAGGTTTTGCCGGACTAAAAAGCCGCCCTGGCCGCCGTACAACTGGTTGAGGGTGTTCATCGTCAGGCTGCCCGACCCGTTGCCCGGGCCGCCGTTGATGGTGGCGGAGTTGGAGTCCAGGGCGAGCGAGTCTTTTACGTCGAAGTAGCGAAAGCCGCCGATGAGCGACACGCGTTCGAAAATCGTCGTGGCCACGTAGTTGAATTCGAGGCTTTGCAGCATCGTGGCGTCGACGGCGGAGACGGTATTGGCATTGGAAAACGCCGTGGCGGTCGAGGCCAGGTCTCCAGCTAAAAACAGGTCCGCAGCAGTCCCCGTCACGGTGGAAGAAGCGACGTTGTTCTGCAGGCCCAGGTAAGTCACTTCAAAGGCGGATCGCTCCGAAAAGGCGAGGCCGACGGTCATCCGCTGGCCGACTTCGTTGGGAAAGGCCAGATCGTGGGTCGTCATGGCCGTAGCCTGCGTGGGCAACTGCAAGTTGGTCACGAACAGCGTCTGGTTGCCGCCGGGGTTGCCGCGGCGCATCATCATCGCTTCGGCGCGCACGTACACCTGCCCGATCCGCGATCGCACGATCTGCGCCCAATCGCCAAACAAGCCTTGGTTGCAACCATCGGCATCCTGCAAGGCCGCGTAGGGCGCCCCGATGGCCTCGATGACGCGCGAGCCCGTCGGCGGTGGGTTCCAGGTAAACGCGGGGCGGCCTTGTGGGATCATGACCGGCGCTTCGCCCGGCTCGCCGTTGAACTGCTCCGCGAATGTCGGTTGGCCGTCCGGCGGCGCCTGGATGATCGCAGCCTGTTCGGGCATCTGGCCGTCGGGCCCTGCTTGCAGGGTCGAGGGTTGCCCGTTTTCGAAGGTGTAGGAACCGCCCGGCTGCTGCCATCCGGCCGGCTGCATCATGGGCATGCCGTACCCCTGCGGACCGCCGTAAGGCTGCGGCGAATAGCCCTGCTGGGGATAGCCGGCGGAAGGACTCGGGGCATACCCGGGCATGGCGCCGGCGGGATATCCTCCGTAGCTTCCAGTCGGCTGTCCGAAAGCGGCAGTCGCCAGGCCTGCCCATGTAAGCAGGCAGGCGATGCATGTTCGAGCAATACGCATAGACAGGGCCCTCAAGCGGGCATCCGCAGGCTTGGTCCGAAAATATGCCCAGTCAGACCGCGACCGCAAAAACGGCGCGGCCGCTACTACCGGATTAATCGGGTTAAACGGCTCGCTGTCTCAACCGGAATAATCGCCAAAAGGCACCGACTAGCGGCAAACCGGTGGCGCAAGCGACAAGATGGGGGAAGCTTGCCGGTCAGGAAAGCTAGCAGCCGGCCTGGCGGCATCTGCCAGCTTGAGGAGGGCGACAAATCATCGCTGATTGGAAGTTACCCCTCCGGAACGCATGCGGCCACGCCGTGGCCATCGATGACGGCGTAGCGTCGACCGCGCGGCCCTTGTGCCAAATGGCGTTCCAGGGGCGGGATGATTTTGCCAACGTCTAAATGGCTAGGGATCGACCGAAAAATAACTTCTCCGCGGCCCCTCTCCCCGTGCGGGAGAGGGCAGGGTGAGGGGCTGGGAAATACGGAAGTTATTTTTCGGGCGATCCTAGGTCGAAGTGGTCTGGCTTTAGCCGAGGGACAACCCGCCCTGTGACGCCGAATTGATTGCCAGGTGCGCGATCTCCTGGCCGGAGAAGCCCCACAGGATATTGATCCCGCCGTTGCTAGATCCGCCGTTCCCTTGGGACGTGAAAATCTCCATGCGGCCATCGCCCAAAATGTCTTTGAGCGTGACGCGGACGGGCGCCTCGGACGTGGAAGAATACGTCGGGGTGCTGGCGCCGGGGGTCGGATAAGCGTAGAACGACTTAATCGTCGTGGGATGCGAACTGCCAGCCATGGCGGTTGCGCCGTCGGTCACGACGATCTGCGAACTTCCGTTAACGCCCGCCGCTACGACGATATCGGTTTGGCCGCTGCCGGTGACATCGCCCAAGGCGACGGTTGCGCCCAACGTGTAGTTGCTGGGCAGCGCGAGGTAGCTGTCGACCGGATAGAACGCGCCGCCAGCAGTTACCTGGGCGCCATTAAAGATATCAACTTGGGCAGCCGCCGCGCTGTAAGGCACGGTGACGATTTCGGCACTCGCGGCTCCGTTGAGCGAGGCCACGGCAATCGACACACCGCCGGTGTAACGCGGGGGGTAGGCACCGAAAGTGTTGACCGCCGTCACCGCCGGCGAAGCGGTATTCAGCGACGCGCCGTTGTACACCGTCACCAGCGTGCCACCACTCTGCTCGCCTACCACGATGTCTGGAATGCCGTCACCCGTCACATCGCCCACGGCCACGTTGACACCGCCGGAATAGTTGGGGCCAAAGGCGTAGAATTGCGTTACCAGTTGTCCGGTTTCGGTCCAGACTTTCACGGTGCCGGTCGTGCCCGGGCCCGGGGCGGTGACGATATAATAGGAACTGGGATCCGCGAGCTGGAATTGCCCCACGGCCACCTGCACGCCCCCTTGGAAATTGGAGGGATATGCGTCCCATTGATCCACGAACTTACCGGTCGAAGCATCGTAGACCCGGACCAGCGGTTCGCTGGCATTGCTCGAGCTGGCGCCGCCGGACACGACCAATGGCGTGACGCCGTTAAAGGAATTGATGCCGGTGAAGTTGATGGGCTGCTGTTGGACCGCCTGGCCCGGATTGTTGAACGTCCAGTTGCCGTTCTCCTTGGCGGGATTCCCGGGATCTGGGCTATCGGTCAAGATCTGTGCTTGCGTTCCGTAGAACAGCACGCCCAGGAAGTCGTTGCCGGAATTGCCGTTGACGTTGAAAGTCGTCGACGCGAGGGGGCCAATCAGGAACTTCGCGCTGTTGCTCGACGCGCCGTTGATCGTGATGTTCTTGACGTTGCCGTCAAAGTTCACGCCGTACCAGTTGCGCGGCGTTTCGCCATCGGTCTCGACAGAGTTGTTGAACACGTCGTACCAATACTGGTTCCCCGTGGTCCCGGTGTCGTTGAGCGTGAGGGTACTGCCGCCGCCGCCTTCGACGGCACCCGCGCCGATGCCCGCCAACGTGCCGGTGGAGGCGGAACCGCCGATCACGAAGGTGTCAGCGCCGGCTCCAGCGGACAGGTTGTAGCCGCCGGACCATGAATTGAGCGTGACCGTATGGATGCCGGCTTGCGTGTTCAGAATGGCGCCGGTAATTCCGTACAGGTTGAACGTGCCGTTGGTGCCGTTGCTGCCCGCGAGCAATTGGGTGTTGCTGAGCGTGAAATTGTTCTTTTCCGCGGCCGTCACCACGTTGTTCGAACCGCCGGCGACGAGGTTGGCGTCGAGGTCGAACTTCGACACGTTGTATTGGTTGTTGCCGGGGCCTCCGAAGATGTCGAACCATTGGATGTTTCCCAAGATCTGCACGATCGCGGTACTGCCGGTGGTGATTTCCGAGTCGGCGAGCGTGAAGATCGTGTTGGGGGTCATCGAACTGACGAGCACGGCGTTGGCACCGCCCGTGCCGCCGGTAATCCACGAGGTGCCCGACCATCCCGCGTCGGAGAAGTTGACGTTCGAGATCCCGCTGAGATAGATGGTTTGTAGGTTCCCCAGCACGATCAGCGGCCGGTACAACGTGTGGTTCGAAGGCGAACCCACGGAAATGCCGTTGTCGGCGTAGTAGATGTACGAGCCGTTGGCCGTGGTGGTGTCGGTGAGCGTGTTGTTGCCGCCGACCGCGCTGCCGACGCCGCCCAGGATCGAGCCGCTGCCGAGCCACTGGGTAATGTCGAAATTATTGTTGCCCGAACCGCCGACGAGATTGGCCGCGGAAATGCCGTTGAGCGTCAGCGTCGCGGCCAGTAGCGTTTGGCTAACCGATTGGGTCAACGACGCTGGGCTGAGCACATAGCTCACGCTATTGTTGTTGTTCGACGTGTAAAACAGCGTGTCGAAGCCGCCGTTGCCGTTGAGCGTGGCCGGCACGCTCCAGGCGTTGAACGTAAAGTTCGTGTTGCCCGGGCCGCCGGTGAGCGTGGCCCCCGTCGTCAGGGTCTGCAAGACGACGGCCGTGGAGCTGTTGCCCATCGACAGCGAGCCGCCGCCGGCGCTGCCGCTAATCGTAATGGTCGACGTGTCATCCTCCACCGAGACGGTGTTGGTGGTGCCGGTCGAGGCGTCGATAAAGCGGCCGGTGGGCAGCGGGTTCACCGGCGGGCTCGCCGCCGTGAACGTGCCGGCATTGTAGGTTGAGTTGAAGTTCAGGTCGAGGTTGTCGTTCGTGGCGGTCGTGGCGACGTTCACCTGCTGCACCAGCGACATCTGGACCGGCCAGGTAGAAGCCTTGCCGTTGACGGTCACGGTGTCGGGCACGCCGTTCATCAGCACGTAAAAGTAGCCGGGCTGCGTGGTCGAAGCCACAAACTCCACGTTGGCCGTCGTCCCGCCGCCGGTCACCGCCAGCGTGTAGCCGGTGTTGCTGCTGGCAAAGCTGGGCAGCGTCCACACGCCGCGGCCTTCGGTCGTGACGACCAGCACGTCGGCGGCCGCGTTGTAAGTAATCGCCGTCACTGCCACGTGCGGCAATTGCGGCTCTTGACCGGTAATGCCGGTTTGCACGCCGCTGGTCGGAGCGCCGACCATGCTCCAACCG
>DATCFX010000471.1:0-1451 GCA_036509275.1 Pirellulales bacterium
CCAGGCGAACCTGGAAGTCCGCCGCGGCAGTACGCCGCTGCCCAAATTCGACTTCAAGCCGCGCGATCACGTCGAGCTGGCCGAGAAACTCGGACTCGTCGATTTCGAAGCGGGGGCCAAGGTCGCCGGCCACGGCTTTTACTTCCTGAAGAACGAAGCCGTGCTGCTGGAGTTGGCTTTGCAGCGCTACGCGATCGACCTGCTCATGGCCGAGGGTTTTACGCCCACGATCACGCCCGATCTGGCCCGCAACGACGTGTTGCAAGGCACAGGCTACATTCCGCGCGGGCCGGAAACGCAGATTTACAGCATCGCCGACAGCGACTTGAGCCTGGTGGCCACGGCCGAGATCACGCTCGGCGGGCTGCTGGCCGACGAGATCATCGAGGCCGAGCGCCTGCCGCTCAAACTGTGCGGCATCAGCCACTGCTATCGAACCGAGGCCGGCGCTCACGGCCGGGCCACGCGCGGCCTATATCGCGTCCACCAGTTCACCAAGGTCGAGATGTTCGCCTTCACGCTGCCGAGCGAAAGCGACGCGATGCTCGACTATTTTTGCCAACTCGAGTGCCGGCTGTTCGATGGCCTGGGGCTGGCCTATCGCGTCGTCGACACGGCTACCGGTGACCTGGGCGGCCCGGCCTATCGCAAATACGACCTCGAAGCCTGGATGCCCGGCCGCGGCACGGCCGGCGAATTCGGCGAAGTGACCAGCACTTCCAACTGCACCGATTACCAGGCCCGGCGGTTGGCGATCCGCTATCGCACCAAGGGCGAGAAGGGCACGCAGTTTGTCCACACGCTCAACGGCACGGCCGTGGCCATTAGCCGCGCCCTAATCGCCATCCTGGAAAACTATCAGCAAGCCGACGGTTCGGTGCTCGTGCCCGAGGTGCTGCGGCCGCTGGTAGGAAAAGACCGGATCGCGCGTTAGCGGGACACTACGATGGCAGCGTTCCTGCTTTGGAATGTCAACCAAAAGCCGCTCGATGGTCTGGTTCAGAGCCTCGTGCGCGAACTTCAGATCGATATTGTTTTGCTCGTTGAATACCCGTTCGGGAAAAGCCGGCTTCCCGGTTTGCTTTTACGGGACGGGCTGTTTAAGCGGCCTTCGTCGAAGCGGTTCGCGGTTTTTGTTCGAAATGGTCATGACCTTTCTCGCCTGCGATATCATCTTGGCAAGCGCGTCGGTTTTTGGAGTTGGACGCCACCCTCGGGGCAGGAAGGCCTGGTCGTACTACTCCACGGGTTGGATCGGCGGAACTACGACGACAGCACGCGGAGAGTTTTCTTTCGCAGGGTCGCAGATGCCGTGCAGCGCCGAGAAAGGCACAAAGACAGCCGTCGTACAATCGTTACCGGAGATTTCAACGCCCAACCCTTTGATCCGGCAATTGTTGATTCTGATGGGTTGCATGCGATCGGGGTGCGTGCGGTCGGGAAACGCAATA
>DATCFX010000472.1:0-3710 GCA_036509275.1 Pirellulales bacterium
AGGGCTGGAAGATCGCGCACGTCGAGTGCGGGTTCGACGACAACCCCGTGCCGTTTGACGTCGACGGCAAGCCGATGCAGTTGTCCGGTCGGATCGATCGGATCGATCTGCACGAGCCGAGCGGTCGCTGGATGGTGCTGGACTACAAGACGGCCGACAGTCCGAAGACGCCGGAGCAGGCCCATCGGCACGACGGGCAATGGATCGATCTGCAACTGCCACTGTATCGACAATTGGCCGCTGCGCTGTCGGCGCCGGCCGACTTGGGCTTGGGCTACATCGTGCTGCCCAAGGTCGTGGCCAAAGCCGGCCTGTGCGAAGCCGCCTGGACGGCCGAAGAACTGGCCACGGCCGAAGCGGCCGCCGCGCAAGTGATCCGTGCCATTCGTGACGAAGTCTTCTGGCCGCCGGTCTCGCCGCCGCCAGCGTTTTGCGAAGATTTCGCTGCCATTTGCCAGGATGGCCAGTTCGCCGCCGCGGCCGGCGCGCTCGAGCCGGAGGAGTCGTGGTCATGACCGCCTGCGGCGCCCAATGGGAACACGTCGTGATCCGTGCATCGGCCGGCACGGGCAAGACGTTTCAGCTCTCGAACCGGTTTTTGTCGATCCTCGCTGGCGGCGAATCGCCCGAGCGACTGCTGGCTACGACTTTTGCGCGCAAGGCGGCCGGCGAAATCATGGAACGCGTGCTGGTGCGGCTGGCCGATGCCGCGCTGGATGCCGACCGCTGCCGCGAGTTGGCCGGGCACCTGAACATGCCGCAACTCGATCCGGCCGCCATGTACCGACTCTTGAGCAGCCTGATCCAGCGCCTGCACCGGCTGCGCGTCGGGACGCTCGACAGCTTTTTCATGCAGTTGGCCACCAGCTTCAGCCTCGAGTTGGGCCTGCCGCCGGGCTGGAGAATTCTCGAACCCCTGGACGACGTCCGCTTGCGCAGCGAGGCGATCCGCCGCGTGCTGGAGCAGGCCCCGGCCAGCGGCTCGGCGCGGCTGATGCACCTGTTGAGCAAGGGCGAAGCGGCGCGCAGCGTCACGGACCAGATCGTCGAGATGGTCGACGGCCTATACGACATTTATTGCGAAACCCAGCCCGAGGCCTGGCAGCGGCTCGCCCGGCTGACGCCGCTGCTGGATGCCGACGCGAATGCCGCGGTCGAAAGTCTGGCCGCTCTCGGCGCTTTGCCCAACAAGCATTTTATCAATGCTCACACGGCCGATCTGGCCAACGCCCGAGCAGGCAACTGGGATCTGTTCGTCTCCAAGGGGCTGGGCTGCGCGCTGGCCACCGGCAAGGAGACTTTTCAACGGCGGGAAATCGATCCGGCCATTGCCGCCGTCTACGAACCACTCGTCAAGCACGCGCGGGCCGTGCTCGTCAATCAACTGGCCAGCCAGACCGAAGGCACGCACAAGCTGCTGGCCGACTTCGACGCCGCCTACCGGCAGATCAAGTTTCGCGAGCGTGGCTATCGTTTCGAAGACATCACGCGCGTGCTGGCGGCGGCCATGGCCCAGGGCGGACTGGCCAATGTGTTCTACCGGCTGGATGGCCAGATCGGGCATCTGCTGCTGGACGAATTTCAGGACACGTCGCTGGCCCAGTGGCAGGTGATCGAACGTTTTGCCCGCTCGTGTACCGAGCCGGACAGCGGCAAATCGTTCTTTTGCGTCGGCGATGGCAAGCAGGCGATCTACGGCTGGCGCGGCGGGATCGCCGAGATCTTCGACTGCGTCGAGCAACGCCTGCCGGGCGTGGTGACCCAATCGCTGGTGCAAAGCTTCCGTTCGAGTCCGGTGGTGATCGACGTGGTCAACCGGTTGTTCGAGCACTTCGATGACAATCTGGCGCTCGAGGATTTTTCCACCGCGCGCGGGGCCTGGCGCGCGGGCTACCAGCAACACACGACGGCCAAATCCGAGCTGCCGGGCTACGCGTGCCTGCAAGTCGCGCCGCGGGCGGCCGACGGCGAAAAGCAAGCCGAGGTCACGCTGCGTTTTGCGGCCGGCGAGATTGCCCGGCTGGCGACGGCGCATCCGGGCCGTTCGATCGGCGTTTTGGTGCGCCGCAACGCGGCCGTCGCCCGCTTGATTTACGAATTGCGCACGCACCACGAAGTACTGGCCAGCGAAGAAGGCGGCAATCCGCTGACCGATTCGGCCGCGGTGCAACTTGTGCTGTCGCTCGTGCGATTGGCCGATCATCCTGGCGATACGGCGGCCCGCTTTCACGTGGCCGGCAGCCCGCTGGGCCGGCACGTCGGCCTGGTATCGCACGACGACGACGCGGCTGCCTGCCGGCTGTCGCGCGAGCTGCGCCGGCAACTGCTGGAGCGCGGATACGGCCCGACGATTTATGGCTGGCTCAAACACCTGGCAACCAGTTGCGACCAGCGCGAGCTCAACCGGCTGTTGCAGTTGGTGGAAGTCGGCTATGGCTACGACGCCCGGGCCACGCTGCGGGCCGACGATTTTGTCGACTACGTATTGCGGCGCAGGGTCGAGGATCCCACGACCGCCGAGGTGCGCGTAATGACCGTTCACCAGGCCAAAGGTTTGGAGTTCGACCTGGTAGTCCTGCCGGAGTTGGACGGGCAGCTCAAAGGCCAGCCGCCGCGCGTCGTGGTCGGCCGCTCCTCGGCGACGGGGCCGATCGAAATCGTTTGCCGCTACGCCAGCCAGAGCGTGCAGTCGCTACTGCCGGCCGAGTTGCGCCAATTGTTCGACGAGTGGCCGGAGCGGCTGGTGGCCGAGTCGCTGTGCCTGCTTTACGTGGCCATGACGCGCGCGGTGCATGCGCTGCACATGATCGTCTCGCCGGCGAAGGAGAACGAGAAAACCTGCCCCAAGACATTCGCCGGCGCGCTGCGCGCGGGGCTGGCGACGGGGCGGCCGGCGAGGCCAGGCAGCATGCTGCTGGAAAGCGGCAACGCCACGTGGGCGGCGGACTTGCCGCGAGATATGGCCGCGGCAGCGTCTGTGGCCGCCGCCGGCGAGCTGCTCGAAGTGCGCTTGCGGCCGGCGGCCAAGCCGCGCGAACTCGAACGGCGCAGCCCCTCATCGTTGGAAGGCGGCGGCCAGGTGGACCTGGGGCACCTGCTGCGGAGGCCGGCCAAGGTGTTTGAGCGTGGACACTTGATGCACCGCTGGTTCCAGGCAATCGAGTGGCTCGACGACCATCGGCCCGACCAGCGGCAATTGCGGGAGCTTGCCGCCGACCTGCACTGGCCCGAGGGGCAACTAACCGCGGCGCTGGCGGATTTTTACCGCTTGCTCGATCGGCCGGTCACCCGCGCGGCGCTTTCGCGCGGCGCTTACGATCGCTCCGGCCGGCTGCGGCTCGAAGTCGAGCGCGAGCGGCCGTTTGCCGTGCGGCAGGGGGCGGTGCTGATGAGCGGGGCCATCGACCGCCTGGTGCTGGTGTACGACGATCAACGGCTGGCGGCGGCCGACATCCTGGACTTCAAAACCGACAAGGTCGCCGGCGCCGCCGAAGTGGCCGCGAAGGTCGAATTCTATCGCCCGCAGCTCGAGGCTTACCGCTCGGCCGTGATGCAACTCCTGGGGCTGGAGCGCTCGCGTGTCTCGGCCCGGCTGTTGTTTGTCGAGGCCGATTGCTGCCACCTGGTCGACGACTCGGCCGGGACGAAGCCGGCGCAAAAAAAGGCAGGCGTCGACCCGATTCGCATTTGAATCGAGGTCGACGCCTGCT
>DATCFX010000473.1:0-2568 GCA_036509275.1 Pirellulales bacterium
TCGTGACTTGGGACGATATCGACCCGGCGATCGATCGTTTTTCGATTCTGGTCCAAGGGCTGAGCGGCGCGTATCAATGGGTCCGAAAGGCGGGTGCCGCGGCCAGCCCGGCGCGAAGGGATATTCGGCTCAAGACCTTGCAGTTGAATTTTTGGCGGCCGGGGGACTCTTTTTACGAGCACGAGTCGGAAATCCGCTACGGCGCGCCGGGAGACGTTGACTATCGCTGGATCTACCGGTAAAAAGCGGGCTTGCCGCATCCGTGCATTTCAGTCCTTCTCCCTCCGGGAGAAGGTGGCCGAAGGCCGGATGAGGGTGCAATTTTAGGTCTTCGTTACACGAGCAAGCGTTTATGGCACATAAAAAGGGTCAGGGTTCCAGCCGCAACGGACGTGATTCCAAAGCGCAACGCCGTGGCGTCAAACGCTATGGGGGCGAGCGGGTCATCGCCGGCAATATCATCGTGCGCCAGGTCGGCAACCGGTTCTTTCCCGGTAAGGGTGTCGGTCAAGGCAGCGATTTCACGCTGTTTGCCCTGGTCGACGGCTTGGTCAAGTTCGACCGCGACGGCCGGCGGGTGAACATCGTCGCACCGGCGTAAGACGGCAATGATGAATGCTGAATGATGAATGAAATGCCGGGTCATTCGCAGTTCCGCTAGCCGCCGGTATTTCGAGTAAGATATTCCGGGATGACCCTTGCTGCGGCGAGGCTCATCCCGTTTTTCATTCATCATTCATCATTCCTCCTTCATCATTTCCCCCTCCCCATGTTCGTTGATCGCGTGCAAATCCATGTGCAGGCCGGCAAGGGGGGCGACGGGTGCATGAGCTTTCGCCGCGAGAAATACGTGCCACGCGGCGGCCCCGATGGCGGTGACGGCGGCGATGGCGGCAGCGTGCTGATCGTGGCCGAAGCCGGCGTCGACAGCCTGGCCGCTCTGGCCCATCGCAAGCATTGGAAGGCCGGTTCCGGCGATCCCGGCCGCAGCGCCAACTGCCACGGCCGCACGGCCGAGGACCTGGTCATTCACGTTCCGCCCGGCACCCTGATCATGGATGCGCGCGGCGGGTTTGTACTCAAGGACCTGACCCAACCCGGCGAACAGGTCGTGGCGGTGCGCGGCGGCAAGGGTGGCAAAGGCAACATGCGTTTCAAGTCTTCCACCAACCGCGCCCCGCGGCAATTCACGCCGGGCGAAGAGGGCGAGGGCCGCGAACTGCTGCTGGAACTGAAGGTGATTGCCGACGTGGGCCTGATCGGCAAGCCCAACGCCGGCAAGAGCACACTCTTGAGCCGCCTGTCGCGCGCCCGGCCCGAGATCGCCGCCTATCCCTTCACCACCAAGCACCCCAACCTGGGCATCGTCTATCCCGCGCTCGATCGCTCGTTCGTCCTGGCCGATATCCCGGGCTTGATCGAAGGTGCTCATACGGGCGTCGGCCTGGGACACGAGTTTTTGCGGCATATCGAGCGGGCCGGCATCCTCGTCCACCTGGTCGAGCCGGAACCGGCCGACGGCACCGACCCGATCGACAACTATCGCGCCATCCGCAGCGAGTTGGCCCATTACGACGTGCGTTTGGCCGAGCGGCCGGAGATCCTGGCCGTTTCCAAGGCGGAGTTGCCGGCGGCGGCGAGCGTGCAAGCGTTGCTCGCCGCAGCCTCGGGCGCCCCCGTGCTGGCCATCTCCGCGGTTACCGGCGCTGGCCTGGACCGTTTGCTGCACGCCATCCTGGCGGCGCTCGATGCGCGCGAGCAGGTGCAGACCCCGCCATGACACGCTCGCCGTTCCCGCTGATCGCCGTGGACGTCGGCAACAGCCGCGTGAAGCTGGGCCGCTTCGAGGCCGCGCCGGCGGCTGACGGGCAATTGCCGAGTCCCGCCGCCACGCTCGAACTGGGTGCCGATGCGGCCGAGCTGGCGAAAATCGGCCCCTGGCTGAGCGGCAGGCAGGCAGGCGGCGCTCATGCGGCCGGCGATTTTCGTTGGTACATCGGCAGCGTGCAGCGCTCCGTCGGTTCCACGCTCATCGATTGGCTGCGCAGCCAGGACGTACGGCACGTCACGCTGCTAGCTTCGTTCGACTTGCCGCTGCACGCCACGCTGCCGCGGCCCGACATGGTCGGCATCGACCGCCTGCTCGGTGCCGTCGCCGCCAATCGGCTTCGCAGCCCGGATCGACCGGCGATCATCGTCGACTTGGGCACGGCCGTCACCGTCGACCTGGTCGATGCCGCGGGCGCGTTCGCTGGCGGGGCGATTCTGCCGGGCATCGGCTTGTCGGCCCGGGCGCTGCACGCGTTTACCGATTTGTTGCCCGAGCTGGAGATGCAAGGCTTGGCCGAGCCGCCCGCCGCGCTGGGCACCGACACGATCGCGGCGATGCGCGCCGGCATTTATTGGGGAGCCGTGGGCGGTGTGCGGCAATTGATCGACTTGCTGTCGCGACAGCTTCCGCGGCCGCCACAGGTATTTCTCACCGGCGGGGCGGCCCCGGCGGTCGCTCACCTGATCGCCGCAGATGCGCAATACCAGGCGCATCTGGTGCTGGCCGGCATCGCCTTG
>DATCFX010000474.1:0-6186 GCA_036509275.1 Pirellulales bacterium
CTCGGGGGCCGAAGCCACCGCGTGGACCTGGATTCCCCAGCCGGAGAGCATCTCTTCCAGGATCAGCCGGTTGGTCGCATTGTCGTCGACCACCAAGACCTGCAACTTGCTTTCCGCTTTGGCCGCCGCGGTGGCCGCGGCAAACGTTTTGCTGGGCGTCGCCAGGCGAAAAGCGGCGACGAACTGAAACGTGCTGCCGTGGCCGGGCCGGCTCACGACGCCGATCGTGCCGCCCATGGTTTCGACCAGCTTGGAGCAAATGGCCAGCCCCAACCCCGTGCCGCCGTAGCGGCGCGTGGTCGAACTATCGGCCTGCTCGAAGGGATCGAAGATGGCTTTCACTTTTTCGGGCTGGATGCCGATGCCCGTATCGCGGACGGCGAAACGCAGCAGCACGTCGTCGTCGCGCCAGGCGGCCAGTTGCACGTCGACCACCACTTCGCCGTGCTCCGTGAACTTTAGCGCGTTGCCCACCAGGTTGGTGAGCACCTGCCGCAGCCGGCCGGCATCGCCGATCAGGTCGTCGGGCACGTCGTTGGCGACGCGGAAGGCCAGTTCGAGGCCCGGCTTGTTGGCCTTGAGCGACAGCGATTTCATCGTGTCGCCCAGCCGCTCGCGGAGTTCGAAGGGATGCGATTCCAGGTGCAGATAGCCGGCCTCGATCTTGGAAAAGTCGAGGATGTCGTTGATCAATTCCAGCAGCGAGTCGGCCGAATCGCGGGCCATCGACAGGTAGCTTCGCTGTTCGGCCGACAGCGGCGTGTCGAGCACCAGTTCGGTCATGCCGATGATGCCGTTCATGGGCGTGCGGATTTCGTGGCTCATGTTGGCCAGGAAGGCGCTTTTGGCGCGGTTGGCGTCTTCGGCGTGATCCTTGGCCCGTTGCAACTCGGCGTCGGTCCGATTGAGCGAGGCGGCCATCTCCCAGACCAGCGCCGTCATCACCACGACGGTGGCTACCACCAGCAGCGTGCCGCTGAAGATCGGGTCGTACAGTCCCCACTGCTGACCCACGAGCCGCAGCCATCCCAACACCAGCGGCACGCCCACGGCCGCCGGCAGCAGTCGCCGCGCCATGCGTCCGCCAGCCGACTGCGATACCAACACGGACATGGGAGACACGTCGGCGCGCACACACAAGCCCCCAGCCGCGATGAGCACAAAGGCCAGGGCCGTGTTCAAAGCCATCGGAATAAAGGACCCGATGCCATAGAACGCCATGTTCTGATAGGCATATCCCAATACTGCCACCAGCGCGACGAACAGGGCCAGCAGCCAGAACACCTGGGCAGTCGCCACGAGTCGGCGCCGGCCGCCGGCCAGCAACAGCAAGCCGGCACCGCATAAGATGAAACCCAGCGCCGTATTGGGCGCCATCTGATTGTCGGCTAGGGAGGTTCGGAACAAGAACTTGTCGATGCCGTGTTGCCAACCAAAAATCGCGCCGCTTTCGCAAATCAGGCCCGTCAGCAGCACCAGCCCGGCGCACCATCGCACCAGCGCTAGGCGACCGAATACGAGCCCCGAGCGCGAGGCAGGGGAGTCCCTTTCGGGCCGGGCCAACGCCTGCAGCGCGACTCCCGAAAGGATGAAGGCGATGGCGGTGACCGGATTCATGGCCACCAGGCCTGGCACGATACTCTTCAGCAGATCCCAACCGGCGGCCCAGCCGATCAACACCAGGCCTCCGCCACAGGCCACGACGATGCCGGCGCTTTGCGAAAAGGCCCTGAGGTTGGCCAGGCGGCGCGGGTCAGTGCGGTCAGTCATGGATGAGCCGGACAGGAGCCAAGAGGGGAAACGCCATCCACATGAATTTTATTGCGCCGGCGCCAAAAATGCGTCCTGTTTTCGCCCCCGGGCGCCATCCGCATCGCGATTTTGAGCGCTGGGGCACGTCCGGGCCACGCACCGCGAGACTGAATTCCCACCCCTTCCGTTAGCTCTCCGCGGCGGCCTCGGCAGGGCTCTGCCGCGACAGGTAGATCCAGGAAATGCCGACGAATCCCAGCGCCGCGGCCAGCATGATACCCGCAAACAGCCAGTAATAATCCGGCCCTGCGAACCGGCTTTTTCCTTCCGGCGTGATGATCGCTTTGTTCACCGCAACCGTCAGGAGATTGCCCAGCGCCACCGACAGCGCATTGAGCGCCATAATCAACGACTTCATCGTCCGCGGCGCCTGGGTATACGAGTATTCCAGGCAAGTGACCGAAACCATCACCTCGGCGCTGGTCATGATCACATAAGCGATCACCTGCCAGCCGATGCTCGGCCGCCCGCCGGCAGCGATCCATTGCTCGATCTGCGCCGAAGCCACGAAGGCCAACGCCGCGAGGAAGAAACCGATGGACACCTTGCGCAATGAAGTCAACTGGATGAGCCTGCCAAGCGCGGGATAAACGACATAAGTAAAAAGCGGCACCAGGATCAGGATCAGCACCGGGTTCATCACGTGCGTCTGCGCCGGCTTGATCGTTCCAACCACCGGTAAGGTCAGGTCCATTTTTTCGGCCTGCGCAATCCACTTCGAGCTGGTCTGATCGTAGAGGCACCAGAAGACCGCCACGAACAGATAGACCGTCGATAACCGTGCCAGGGCACGCAATCCCGCCGGGCTGCCAGCCTCGCGCAAAAAATTCATGCCCGCCGGCGGGGCGTGGACATAGCGATTGCGGCCCAGCCAGAAGATCAGCGTCGCCACGAACATCAGTACGCCGGGCACGCCAAAGGCGACATGCGGACCGAAGCGATCGAGCAGCACGGGCGTCATCGCCGCCGAGATGGCTGCTCCCAGGTTGATGGCCAGGTAAAACCAACCGAAGACCCGCTCGATCAGGTGCTGATTCATCGGGCCGAACTGATCGCCCACGTTGGCCGAGACGCAAGGCTTGATGCCGCCCGAGCCGATCGCGATCAATCCCAGTCCAATGGCCAGGCCAACTCGCGTTTCATCGGCCGCCAGGGCCACGTGCCCCAGACAATAGACGAGTGAGAGATAAATAATCGTGCGGTATTTGCCCAGCCAGACATCGGCAATGACCGCCCCCAGCAGTGGAAACACATACACCGCAGCCAGAAACAGGTGATACCAGGGTACGGCCTCCTCCTCGGTCATCGGCTGCGCGGAACCGGCGGCCCCCATCAACTGATGGGTCATGAAATAGAACAGGATCGCCCGCATGCCGTAGAAGCTGAACCGCTCGGCGGCCTCATTGCCCACGATATACGGCACGCCCGAGGGCATGCCGCTGGTCTGCTCCGGTTCGGTTCGGTACGGACGCTTCATCATCGACTCCGTGTGGGGGGAAACTCCCAATGGACCTTTCGCCGCAGCATTGTGGTCGCCACGGTCCAGGATTGCCATGCCATGCTACGTTGCCCCTCTTGCGGACCGCTGGCTGCCGATGGCCGAGGCATCGAGGCGCCTCGCCCCCCGAACGAAATGGCGGTTTTACATCATGGGTCAACCGGAAGCCGGCTTGGCCGCACGCTGGCCAATCGGACTACTCATGGGGGGCCGGCGCGCGACCACGGCCAGCGCCCCGCTGGGGGCCAGCCGGATTTTTTTGCTGCGCGGTTTCCGCTGCAAGGAACTCCATTCAAGGTTTTTATAGGGTTTTGTGCCCGGCCGGGCCGGACTTTGGCACACGAGGTGCTTAAACACCGGGCGGAAGAATAAGAAGCGATGAGTTTCTCGGCGCTTCGAGGGACCGAATCATGTCGACCGACGCACCTGGACCCGTGTTGCGAGAGCTAGCCGCCGTTTGTCGCCAGGACGAGCGCGGCTTTGCCGGAGCTGCCGATGCGATCCGCAGCAAGGGAATCAAGGCTGCACTCCGGCGATACGGGCTGCAACGCAGCCGGCTGGCGGCGGAGTTGGAACAACATATTTCGCGTCTGGCCGGAGATGGGCATGTGGCCGCCGTGCGGCTGTTCGGCGCCTGGGCCGATTTGCCGACGGCCGTGCATCGCGACGAGTCGGCGGTCTTGGACGAATGTGCCCGTAGCGAAGCCATTACACGCCAGCGTTTCGAATGGGCCCTGGAGCGCGATCTGCCGCTTAACGTGCGGATGGTCGTGCATCGGCAATACACGGAAATCAAAGCGGCGCTGCAATGGCTAGGGCGAGCCCAGATCGCCGCGAGCGTGCGCAAACATTCTTTTCATGGAGCGTGAAGGGGTAAGGTACGAATTCAAGGCAAACGATTTTTTAAGGAGCATGCGTCATGTCGACGTCGCAACCAACTAGGCATCCGACCGATCAGATGCGGGACAAGGCCCAGGACGTGAAGCAAGACGTCCAATCCATGGGGCAAACCGCCAGCGATACCGCCCGCCGGGGCGCGGACCAACTCCGCGACAAGGCCAACGACCTGCGGCAGGACACCCAGGCTTTGGGCGCCGCCGCCAAAGACATGGTTCAAGAGCAGGCCGGCAATCTGCGCGACGCGGCCGGCCAATACTACGAGCAGGGCCGCCAGCGGGCACGCGACATGGTCGACCAGGGCACGCAGCGTGCCCGCGATCTCGAAGAGACTTTCGAAGACCGCATTCGCGAACGGCCCTTGCAGGCGGTGGCTATCGCCGCAGGCATCGGTTTCATTCTCGGTCTGGTGTGGAACCGCCGCTAACGGCAAACCGCCGCTTTTTTTGCCGGCAACGCCAGGCGGATGCGCGCGGACCCACTGCGGATCGCTTGATCCCGCACCACAGGCACGCGCGCATCCGCCTTTTACAAAGTAATTGAACAGAAGGTCGCAAAGAGCGCTAAGAAGAAAAGGAAAAAAAGGCGAGCAAAGCGGGATGACGGCCGGGTGGGGATCGACGTCGTTTCATCTTCCTCCTCTTAGCGTCCTTCGCGATCTTCTGTTCAAAATGATTTGATCCATCACCGCGGCCATCGGCTGAAAGCTGTTGTGCCCGGCCACGTACGGGACGGCACAGCACGCTCCGGGTCAGAAAAAGCGGGACTTTTTTGCGGCCGATCCTTATCATCCGTCGCCGATGAATTATCATGGATGCGTGAATCTCGCGGGATCCGCAACCGCCTTCCTTGGGGAGTGATGGCCGTGGTGACATCGACCAGCGACCCGCAGCATCCCAACGGCCACGCCTCGCGTCCCGACGGCGGGCAGCCCGAGCCGCCGCCCAACCCTTGGGCCCCGCTGCTGGCAAACCTGCGCGAACTGGCCGACTACGTTTCTTATTATCTCGCGGTGCAGGCCGACCAGGTGCGGCTGCGGATTCGCCGCATGGTGCTGGCCGTGCTGCTGGGCGCGATGGTGATGATCGGCGGCCTGGCCGTCATCGTCACGGCCGTCGTGATTTTGCTCAATGGGGTTGGCGAGGGGCTGGGCTGGCTGTTCGGCGGCCGCATGTGGCTGGGGAACCTGGTCACCGGCCTGGTGGTGCTCGGTCTGACGGTCTTGGCCCTGGTCGTCATTTCGCATCGCGTAGTCAAGGTTTCACGTACTCGAACGGTCGAAAAATATGCCGAACTCCGCCAACAGCAACTCCGGCAGCACGGGCACGACGTCGGCAGCCGCAGCCGAACATCGCTCTGACGAGACCGGCGCGGCCGCCAGCGAGGCCGACTACCTGAGCGATGAAGCCTCCGCCGCGCGTGCCGCCATGCTCGGCGTCATCGGCGATTTGCAGGCCAACGTGCGGGCCGGCTGGGAGCACGCCACCGACGTGCGCGGCTGGATCGACCGGCATCCCTGGGTTGCGGTCGGCGCCGCTTCGGCCGCCGGATTTGCCGCCGCCGCGGCCGTCACGCCCGCCTCCGGCCAGTCGCTCGGCGAGAAACTTTCGAGCACCGTCGAAGCCGTCATGGCCCAGGCCGAAGCGGCCAGCGGAGAAGCCGAGGTGGACGGGGCGCCCGCCGCACGCGCCGGCCGGCAGGCGAGCCAGCCTTCGGTCTGGGGCATGCTGCTGGAGCCGGTGGTCGACGTGCTCAAAGTCGCGTTGCAGAACTACTTCACGGCCTACGTCGCCGGCCAGGCCGCGGCTCAGGCCACCTGCGACCCGAACAATGACGAACCCACCGGCGCGCCGCCCGCCTCCGCCGAATCGACCGAAACCAACGCTTCGGCCCTGGCGTAAGGGGTCCGTTGTCAGTGGTCAGTGGTCAGTTGTCAGCAACAAACACTGACAACTGACAACTGACAACTGACAACTGAC
>DATCFX010000475.1:0-1317 GCA_036509275.1 Pirellulales bacterium
ACTACAAATACGACGCTCACACGGCTGCCATTGGCTCGCTAATATCCCTATCGGTTCGCCGACCGATATAAATTTCCTGACCGCTAGAATCCGAGCCGCTCCCCGCTGGCATTGCCCGCAATTGGCCAACTGCGGCTGACCGCCGAAACGATCCCCGGGGGTCGACTTCCGCCGTTCGGCTCATTACGCTAGGCATGCTAGCATCGCCTTCGAGAAATCCCGACATGCACGATCCGGCGCAGCCCTTGGTGGGCATTATCATGGGCAGCAAAAGCGACTGGGAGACGCTGCGCCATGCTGACCACGTGCTGACCGACTTCGAGGTGCCGCACGAGTGCCAGGTGGTTTCGGCCCACCGCACGCCCGATTGGCTGATGGAATATGCCCACTCGGCCGAAACTCGCGGGCTGCAGGTGATCATTGCCGGCGCGGGCGGAGCGGCCCATTTGCCCGGCATGGTCGCGGCCCAGACGCTGCTGCCGGTGTTGGGCGTGCCGGTCGAGAGCCAGGTGCTGCGCGGGCTCGATTCGCTGTTGTCGATCGTGCAGATGCCCGGCGGCGTGCCCGTGGGCACGCTGGCCATCGGCAAGGCGGGGGCCATCAACGCGGCGCTGCTGGCGATCAGCATCCTGGCATTGTCGCGGCCGCCGCTCGGCGAAAAGCTGCGCACCTTTCGCCGCGAGCAGACCGAGCGCGTGCGGGGAGAATCGCTGCCGTGAACGGCGTCATCTTGCCGGGAGCCACGGTCGGCGTGCTGGGCAGCGGCCAACTGGGACGAATGTTCGCGATTGCCGCGCGGCGGATGGGCTATCGCGTCCACACACTCAGTCCTGAAGACGACACGCCCACCGGCCAGGTGGCCGACGTCGAAATCAGCGCGGCCTACGAAGACCTGGACGCGGTTCGCCGCTTTGCCCAGGGCGTGGACGTGATCACGTTTGAGTTCGAGAACATTCCGGCCGACACGGCCGAGTTGTGCGTCCGCTATGCTCCGGTGCGCCCCAGCGGCAGTGTGCTGCATACCACGCAGCACAGGCTGCGCGAGAAGTTGTTTCTCCGTTCACGCGGTTTTCCGGTCACGCCGTTTGTGCCCGTCGGCAGCCAGGCCGAACTGGAAGCCGCGTTGGCGCAGCTCGGTTATCCGGCGGTGCTGAAGACGGCGGGCTGGGGCTACGACGGCAAGGGCCAGACGAAAATCAGCAGCCCCGAGCAGGCGGCCGGAGCCTGGTCGAAGCTCGGCACGGTCGAAGCCGTGCTCGAGGCCTGGGTGCCGTTTGAGCAGGAAGTCTCCGTCGTGGCGGCCCGTGGGCTGGATGG
>DATCFX010000476.1:0-3088 GCA_036509275.1 Pirellulales bacterium
AAGCCGGTCGACGCGAAGATCAACGTCGTGCTGGTGGCCGACATTGACTGCATTTACCGCGACTTTTTCGAGATTCGCAACCAGTCAGGCGATCCCAACCGTGGGGATTTCAACCTGAACCCCGACAACGTCACGTTCGCCTTCAACCTGCTCGACTCGCTGGCCGGCGACGATCGGTTCATCCCGATTCGCAGCCGCCGCCCGATGCACCGCACGCTGGAGCGCGTCGAAGCCGCCACGCAGAAGGCCCGCGAGGATTTCGTCACCAACCGCGAAAAATTCGTCAAGGTTTTTGACGATGCGCTCGCCAAGCAGGAACAGAAATTCAAGGAAGAGCTCGATAAGCTGAAAGAGCGCAAGGATATCGATCCCCAGCAGATGGCGATCGAAGCCCAGATTATCCAGGATCGCAACCAGCGGCTGCTGCAAGTTCGGCGCGACCAATTGCAAAAAGAACGCGACCTAAAGACGCGCGACATCGAACGCAAGCTGACGCTCACGGTCCGCGGCGTGCAAAACGGCTACAAGCTCTGGGCCCTGCTGCTGCCGCCGATCGCGCCGCTGTTGATCGGGCTGGCCGTGCTCGTGAATCGCCGGGCCGGCGAGCGCGAGGGCGTGGCCCGCAGCCGGCTGCGCTAGCCGGCGGCGCGCAATCCAACGAATCAAGCATGCTGAATCACGACAGGCGAGGAGATAGCGGGATATGAAAGAAGGCGCCAAGACACTGGTGTTTGCGGTAGTGACGATCGCCCTGCTGGGCGCTGCCTGGATCACTCGGCCCAGGCCGATTGTCGAGCTGACCGACAGCGAAGCCGGCGAGCTGTATCCCAAGTTCAAGGATCCGCTGGCGGCCAAGTCGCTGGAGATCATCAGCTACGACGAAGACACCGCGGCGCTCGAGCCGTTCAAGGTGGCGCAGGTCAATGGCCGTTGGGCGATTCCATCGCACGCGAATTACCCGGCCGATGCCGCCAGCCAGTTGGCTGCGGCCGCCACCAGCATGATGGACCTGCAAAAGCTCGACGTAGCCAGCAGCAATCCGGCCGAGCACGAACTGTACGGCGTGATCGATCCCAAGAGCCCCAACCTGTCGGCCGGTGCTACCGGCGTGGGCAAGCGCGTCACATTGCAGGATGGCGCGGGCAATACGCTGGCCGATTACATCATCGGCAAGTCCGAAGAAAAGCAGCCGGGCGTGCGTTTCGTTCGCATTCCCGGCCAGGATCCGGTGTACCGCGTGCTCGTCAGCACCGACAAGCTTTCGACCAATTTCGGCGATTGGATCGAGAAGGACCTGCTGAAGATGAACGCGTTTGACGTCAAGCAGGTGGTGCTGAACAACCACTCGGTCGACGAAGTCAATGGCACCGTGCGATTCGACAGCATTATCAGCGTCGACTACGACAGCAAGGAATCGAAGTGGGATTTGAACGACCTGCGCGTCGGCCCGCGCCAGGCCGAGGCGAAGCTCAAACCGGATGAAGAATTGAATGCCGAGAAGCTGAACGACCTGAAGACGGCCCTGGACGACCTGAAGATCGTGGATGTCAGCCGCAAGCCGCCGGGGTTGAGCGCCGATTTACGCGTGGACGAAAAGTCGCTGAAGGACAGCTCGAAGGAATCGCTGATGCAGCACGGATTTTTTCCGGCCAGGATCAACGGCAAGCTGGAGCTGGTCTCCAACGAAGGCGAAGTTCATTGCGGCATGAGCGACGGCGTGGACTATATCCTGCGGTTCGGCGAAATTGCCGGCGCGGGCAAGAAGAAGGATGAGAAAAAGGACGACAAGAAGGACGAGAAAAAGGACGACAAGACCGAAGAGGCGGCCGGCGTGAACCGCTACATCATGGTCGCGACCCGGTTCCAAAAGGATCTGATTCCCGAGCCCGAGTTGGAAGATGTGCCGGCGCTGCCAGCCAAGGCAGGGCCCGCCGCACCGGCCAAAACAGAGCCCGCCGCACCGGCGAAGACGAAAGCACCCCAGGGCGAGACTCCCCAGCCCCCCGCGGCGAAAACCGAGAAGAAACCCGCCGCTGGCAAGAAGCCGAAAGCCGGCAACGGCGCGGGCAAGGCCAAGAAGCCGGCCGCCGACCAGCCGGCTGGCGACGGCTGCGACGCGGCGCCCGCGGCCGATGACGATGCCGAAAAGCCGGCCGACACGGACGCCGCCGATGAAAAGGGTGGTGACAAGCAGCCCGCGGATGCGAAGCCGGCGGCTCCCAAGAGCGCGGAGGAACTGGAGCGCGACCGCGTCGTGCAGGAAAACAAACGCAAGCAGGACGAGTATGAGACCAAGCTCAAGGACGGCGAAAAACGGGTCAAGGAATTGAACGATCGGTTCGCCGATTGGTATTACATCATCTCGAACGAGACCTACCAGAAGATCCACCTCTCGCGCGACCAGGTAATCAAGCAGAAGGAAAAGCCCAAGGACGAGGCCGGCGCCAAACCCGCCGAAGAAGCGCCCAAAGATCCCTTTCAGATTCAGAAGTTCAACGAACTGAAGAGCCAGGGCCTACCCAAGTAAGGATCGACCGAAAAATAACTTCGGTTTTTCCCGGCCCCTCACCCTGCCCTCTCCCGCAAGGGGAGAGGAGTTGCGGAGAAGTGGTCGATCCTAAGCGTTAATACCGCACGAGCGATAGCCAGGCGATGCCCACGAGCGTCGTCAGCAGCGTCAGCGGCACGCCGACCTTGAGGTATTCCAGAAAACTCAACTCGGTGCCGTGGCGGCGGGCGGTTTCGACCACGATCAGGTTGGCCACCGACCCCAGCAGCGTGAGATTGCCGGCCAGCGTGCTGGACATGGCCAGGGCCAGCCAGGCCAGTTCGCGCTGGGGCATGAGCTCCACGAGCGGCTGGAACAGCAGCACGGCCGGCACGTTGGACACCAGGTTCGAGAGCACGAGCGACAGGCCGCTGAGCAGCACTACCGGCGAATCGAGGAGCGCGCGCTGCTGCTCGAGCCCCCAATGGCGCACGACGTTCACGTCGAAAGCCCGCACCACGACGAACAAGCCGGCGAACATCACCAATAGCGGCCAGTCGATCGAGCGGTAAATCTTCTCGGGCCGCACGCGTTGGAGCA
>DATCFX010000477.1:0-3615 GCA_036509275.1 Pirellulales bacterium
AGTTCGCGAGTTTCGATGCCCTACGGCATGAGCGTGCTGGGCATTGAATTGATGCGGCAGTATTTCACCGAGCGGCCCACGACACTGGGCGAATTACTGATGGCAGCCAAGCGCGGCACGCTGCACCATGCGCGCGGCGACGCCACGGCGCTGCTGTTGGATACGCTGGCCAAACTGATCAATCCCCGCAGTTCGGACCTGGCCGCCGAGCGTGCCGAGCACATGGCGTTGTTCAACCTGCTGGGCGATCCGCTGCTGCGGATGAAGTACGCCCAAGAGGCCCGCGTGACGACTTCCGCGGCGGAGACCAAGGACGAATTGATCGTCCACGTGGCCAGTCCCGTCGAGGGCCGCGGCACGGTGGAAGTGGTCGTCCGCCGCGATCGGCTGACGTTTGAAGCCCCCACGCGCACCCATTTCGAACCGTGGGCCCATGCGGAGCAGTACCAGGACATCTATCGCCGAGCCAACGACAGCCGGCTGGCCTGGACCGTGATGACCGTGGCCGACGGAAAAGCCACCGTCCGCATGCGGCTGCCGCAGCCGCTCGCCGGGCCATGTTACGTGCGCGTCTTCGTGCGCGACGACCACGGCCACTACGCGCTCGGATCGACCGACGCCTTGATCCAGCCTGACGACGCAGCAGCCCATCGTGCCGCCCGCCGGGCGACGCCGGCAGCGGCGAGGTAAGCGGATCAGTGGTCAGTGGTCAGTGGTCAGTGGTCAGTGGTCAGTGGTCAGTGGTCAGTGGTCAGTGGTCAGTGGTCAGTGGTCAGTTGTCAGTTGTCAGTTGTCAGTTGCAACTGACCACGGACCACGGACAACGGACAACTGCCTCGTTTTATCCCTTGAAGCGGCTGACGACGAGCGTGATGTTCTGGCCGCCGAAGCCGAAGCTGTTGCTCAAGGCGATGTCGCAGCGGGCGTCGCGCGGCACGTTGGGCACGTAGTCCAGATCGCAATCGGGGTCAGGCGTGTCGTAGTTGGTCGTCGGCGGCAAAACGCCGTCGCGAATGGCCAGCAGGCAGACGATCAACTCCGTGGCCCCGGCGGCCGCAATCAGGTGCCCCATCATGCTCTTGGTGCTCGAAACCGGCACCTTATACGCATGCTCGCCAAACACGTTCTTGATGGCCAGCGTCTCGACCTTGTCGTTGACGCTGGTGCTCGTGCCGTGGGCGTTGATGTAGTCGATCTGGTCGATGTTCACGCCGGCATCGTGCAGGGCCATCCTCAGGCAACTGGCCGCGCCGCGTCCTTCGGGATGCGTGTCCGTGATGCGGAAGGCGTCGGCCGTCGAGCCGTAGCCGGTGACTTCGCCATGAATCTGGGCCCCGCGCGCCCGGGCGTGCTCCAGTTCTTCCAGGATCAGCATGCCGGCGCCTTCGCCCAGCACGAAGCCATCGCGCCGCAGATCGAAGGGGCGCGAGGCCTTGGCCGGCTCGTCGTTGTACGTGCTCAGGGCCGTGAGCAGGTTGAAGCCGGTGACGCCGAAGGGATGGATCATGCTGTGCGTCCCGCCGGAGAGCATGACGTCGGCATCGCCGCGGCGAATCATCTCGACGGCCTCGCCCACGGCCTGGCTGCTGGCGGCGCAGGCGGTGAGGCAGTTGGCATTGGGGCCTTGAGCGTTGAACAGGCCGGCCAGGTGGGCGGCCGGCATGTTCGGCTCTTGCTCCAGTTCGCTCGTGGGATGCAGGACCTCGAGCCCCTTCTTTGTGAAGCGGGCGATATCCAGCTTGTCGCCATCCAGCGCGGCGACCATCATTTCGGTGAAGCGGTCAAAGTCCTGCTGACCTTCGCCGCTGCCCAGGTACACGCCGAAGCGCGTCGGATCGAGTTTGGCGTCCGCGATGCCGGCATCGCGTACCGCCTGGGTGGCGGCGCCGATGGCGAAGCGCGTGTGCCGGCCGTGATGCCGCCATTTCTGCGGATCTTCGCCGACGGCCGAAACGTCCCAGTCGCGGACTTCGGCCGAGATCTTGGTGGGAAAGTTGCTGGCGTCGAACAGCGTCGTATAGCCGATGCCCGAGTCAGCGGCCTGGAGCCGCCGCCAGAGCGTGGCGATATCGGTGCCCAGCGGGGTCACGCAGCCCATTCCGGTAACCACAACCCTGCGTCTCATCGATTCATTCTCGCGTGAAACTTTTCACTTTTCACTTTTCACTTTTCACATTTCACATTTCACTGTCTCGCAACTTCGCCAGCCCCGGCGGCGCCTTGAGCTTGCTGCCGTCGCTGGAGCGACCCACGTCGAACACGCCCAGCAGTTTCATCGTGAACACGAAGTTTTTGGGCTCGAACAAGTTGCGAGAGCGGCCATCGTCGGCCAGGTGGGCGAAGACAATCTCCATTTCAGCTTGCAGCCGATCGCCGACGTGGCTGGTGGCGCTGACCATGGCCCCGTTGTCGTTGAGATCGAGCAAAGTGGCCGTGTAGAGCAGCGTGTCGCCGGGCAGCGCCGGAAAATGAAACACGGCCTTGGGGATCTTGGCCAGGATCACCTTTTTTTCGAAATGGTTCGCCTCGCCCACCAGCAGGCCGCCGGTCTGGGCCAGCCCCTCGGTGATGAGCGAGTTGGGCATCACCGGAAAACCGGGAAAGTGGTCGTGCAGGTGCTCCTCGGCCAGCGAGATGTTCTTGATGGCCTTGGCCTGCCGGCCGCTGTCGAACTCGATGAATTTGTCGATCCAGATCCAACGCATCGCTGCTGCCTGCTATTGGACACCAGTGCCCACCCAACGGACCACGGACCACGGACTACGTTGCTCCAACCTTGCTGACGACGTAGCGCACCATGTCTTCGACCGTCAACAGGTTGCCAAAATCTTTGACGTTGGGATTGGCTGCAAACGGATCGAGATTGGCAAACGGCATGCGCTTGCGCAACTGCACCACGCCTTCGGGCGTGACCTTGCCGTCCTTGACGTAGTCGGGATTGGTGAGGATGTCTTCCGGAAACAACTCGCCACGCGGGACCTTGATGTTGAAGGCCTTTTCGAGGCGGAAGACGATATCCAAAAAATCGATCGACTCGGCGCCCAGGTCGCCCACGAGCGTGGCGTCGGGCTTGACTTCATCTTCGTCAACGCCCAGGGCATCGACCAACGACGTCTTGATCTTTTCGAAGATCTCTTCTTTGCTTGGCATGTTCAGTTTGCTCCCAGAAATAATGCGTCTTGCCGGCGCAGCAGGCATACCCAAGCGGCGTCCCGCTTGCTTTGTCGCCCGCGCTAGGGCTCGACCGTTCCCAAGTTTTCCTTCTTCTGCGCCGACTTTCACCCCGGCGGATACTGATTGCTCAGTAGCCGCCCAGGCTCAACCCACCGTCGACGCGCAGCACCTGACCGGTCAGGTAGCTGGCTTCCTCACTGGCCAGAAAGACCACCACAGCGGCGATCTCTGCTGGCTGACCCACACGTTTGAGCGGAATGATTTCCTTGATGCGGTCGCCGGCCAGATTGCGGACGACTTCGCTCATGTCGGTTTCGATCATGCCCGGCGCCACCGCGTTGACGCGGACTTTGCGCGCGGCCAGTTCCTTGGCCAGGCAGCGGGTCAGACCGTCGATGCCCCCCTTGCTGGCCGCGTAGTTGACCTGGCCGCGCGAGCCGA
>DATCFX010000478.1:0-1346 GCA_036509275.1 Pirellulales bacterium
GCGACGACCCGGCCGCCCCGGGAGCCAATGGCCCCGTCTACCAGGTGCAGAAGCTCCAGGTGGAGCGCGGACAATACGTCGAGGCCGGACAGCAGTTGTGCGTGCTCACGGATCACGCGGAGTTGTACATCGAAGGCAAGGCCTTTGAACAGGACGCCGCGGCCCTGAATCAATTGGCCGACAAGCATTGGTCGGTCAGCGCCCTGTTCGAAACGCAGGGCCAGCAGCCGGCCGCCATGACCGGACTGAAGCTGCTGTACGTCGCCGACAGGGTCGAGACCGACTCGCGCACGCTGCGGTTTTTCGTGCGGCTACCGAACCAGATCGTGCGCGACAACCGGACGCCCGAGGGGCAGCGGTTCGTGGCCTGGAAGTTCAAGCCGGGCCAGCGCCTGCAATTGCAAGTGCCCGTGGCCGTGTGGGCCGACCGCATCGTGCTGCCCGAGGACGCCGTGATTCAGGACGGCGCGGAGAATTTCGTTTTCCAGCAGAACGGCGATCATTTCGATCGTCGGCCGGTCCACGTGGAATATCGCGACGCCACGTCGGTGGTCGTCGCCAACGATGGTTCGCTTTATCCCGGCGACACGGTTGTCGCCAGCGGAGCCCAGCAGATGCACCTGGCGCTGAAGAACAAATCGACCGGCGGCATCGATCCGCACGCCGGCCATCACCATTAGCAAGAAACGCTCATGCTCAACGGCATCATTCGGCTCGCGTTGCGATACCGGCTGGTGACGATTGCGCTGGCGCTGGTCGTCAGCGGCTACGGTGGCTATGCGCTGTCGCAGTTGCCGATCGACGTCTTTCCGGATTTGAACCGCCCGAGAGTCACCATTCTCACCGAGTGTCCCGGCCTGGCTCCCGAGGAAGTCGAAACGCTGGTCACGTTTCCGCTGGAGACGGTGCTGAACGGCGCCACGGGCGTACAGGCCGTGCGCAGCGCGTCGGGCATTGGCCTGTCGGTGATCAACGTCGAATTCCAGTGGGGCACCGATATTTATACGGACCGGCAAATCGTCAATGAAAAACTGGGCTTGGTAGCGGGCCGCATGCCGGCTGGCATCCGGCCGCAGTTGGCTCCCATTTCGTCGATCATGGGGCAGATCATGCTGGTCGGCATGTGGAGCGCCGGCGGGCCGACCAGCCCGATGGAAGTCCGCACGCTGGCCGACTGGGTCGTGCGGCAGCGGCTGCTGACGATTCCCGGCGTGGCCCAGGTCGTCGTGATCGGGGGCGGCAGAAAACAGTTCCAGGTGCTCGTCAATCCCGAGGCCCTGTTGGCCTACGACCTGACGCTGGCCGATGTCGAACAGGGCGTGGCCGCCAGCAACAGCAACACCACC
>DATCFX010000479.1:0-1755 GCA_036509275.1 Pirellulales bacterium
GACCGGCCTGCCCGAAGACCCCGACTGGCGAGGTTTTCAGCGTATCGGCTCGGTGTTGACGCTGTCGCCGGCCCATGTCGAGAAATACCTGGCCGCCGCTGAGCTCGTGCTGGGCGAAGCGCTGGGGCTGGACCAGCAGCCGCAGCCCAAGGTGCTGCACTGGTCGGCATTCGACATTCGCCGCTGGAACGGTTTCGAACAGGAATTCCAGCAGCGCGGGATGGCCGACAAGGTGCGGGTCGACCTGGTGCCCAACAACGGCGCGCTTGATTCGCGCGATTTCAACGTGCCGTCGACGGGCAATTATCTAGTGCGCGTCCGAGTCAGCGGCCTGCGGCCAGCCGGCGGCCGTGCCCCGCGGCTGCGGCTGTATGCCGGCGATCTCAGCCGCGTGCTGCTGGAGCAGGACGTCGAAGCGCCCGAGGATCGGCCGGTGACGCTCACGGCGCGGCTGCACCTGCCGGAGGGCAGACATCAGATTCGGATCGTCAACGCCGTGCCGGGGCCGAATCCCGAGGGTCGTCGCTCGCGCGCCAGCGGCACGCCGAACGTGTTCACCGATTTACAAAGCCGCGTGCCGTGGCAGATGAAGTTCACCGACGACGATGGGCAGCCGCTCGTGCCGTTTCTGCTGCTCGATTGGATCGAGTGGGAGGGACCGCTGGTCGAGAGCTGGCCGACGCCGGCGCACCAGCGGATTTTCTTCCGCGGCCAGCAGGCGACCAAGGATCTGGACTATGCCCGCGAAATCCTCGGGCGGTTCGCCCAGCGCGCGTGGCGGCGCCCGGCGCAAACGCCCGAGATCGACCGCCTCGTGGCGCTCGTTGCACGCGGGCAGCAGTGGGGCGACGACTTCGAGGGTTCGGTCAAGACGGCGCTGGCGGCCGTGTTGTGCTCGAAAGGCTTTCTGTATCTCGAGCAGGGGGAGGTCGGCGCGGCGCGAGCGCGGCTGGATGCCTGGGAGCTGGCCTCGCGGCTGTCGTACTTTCTGTGGAGCAGCATGCCCGACGAGCGGCTGTTTGCGCTGGCCCGCTCGGGAGAGCTCTTGCGGCCCGGGACGCTGCGGTCGGAAGTTCGGCGGATGTTGGCCGATCAAAAAGCGGCCGAGTTCATCGAGACGTTTCCGCGGCAGTGGCTGCAACTGCGGCGGGTGGGGATGTTCGCGCCGGATAAGGTGCTGTATCCCGAATATGACGAGTATCTCGAACAGAGCATGCTCGCCGAGCCGCTGGCGTTTTTTCGGACCGTGCTCGCAGAGAATCGCAGCCTGCGCGAGTTTCTCGACTCGGATTGGACGATGCTCAACGAGCGGCTGGCCGCACATTACGGCATCGCCGGCGTGCGGGGCGAAGCCCTGCGGCGCGTGGCACTCACGCCCGACGAACATCGCGGAGGCTTGCTCACGCAGGCTGCGATCCTGAGCCTGACGTCCGACGGCACGCGGCATCGGCCGGTACACCGCGGCGTGTGGCTGTTGGAGTCGATTGTCGGCAAGCCGCCTCCGCCACCGCCGGCGAACGTTCCGCCGCTGAACACGCCGGTCGCCAACGCGCGGAAGACCACGCTCCGCGAAAAACTTGAGCAACATCGGGCGGACCCGAACTGCACGGCCTGCCATCGAAAAATCGATCCGCTGGGGCTGGCCTTCGACAACTACGACGCGATCGGCCGCTGGCGAACGGTGGAAACAGTGCGCGACGGCGTTGGCGGCGACCCGCGGCTCGACCCCAGCGGCGAACTGCCCGACGGCCGCCG
>DATCFX010000480.1:0-2623 GCA_036509275.1 Pirellulales bacterium
CGGCCCGGGCCCTGCGCACGCTCGAGGGGCACAAGGCGGCGACCACGGCTGTTTCCTGGACACGCGACGGCAAGACGCTGGCCTCGAGCAGCTACGACAAGACGATCGCCCTGTGGGAGACGAGCACCGGCAAGCTGGCCCACGAAATCACGGATTACAAGGCGTCGGTCATGTGCCTGGCCTTTTCGCCCGACGGCAAGACGCTGGCCGCCGGCAGCGGCGACAACCAGGTGCGGCTGTTCAGCGTCATCGGCAAGCCGCTGGGCAGCCTGCAAGGGCACACCGGCCCGGTGAACAAAGTCGTTTGGTCCCCCCGCGGAAACCTCCTGGCCTCTGGCGGCGCCGATTCGACGGTGCGCTTCTGGAACGCCAGCAAACAGGAGCAGTTGCACGAAATGTCCTCGGTGCTGCCGGTCCAGTCGCTGGCCTTCAGTCCCGACGGTTCGCTGCTGGCCGCCGGCACGACCGACGACGCCATCCAGTCCTGGACCACGTCCACTGGTCAAGCGCTCAACCGCAACATGCGCGTGACGGGCAGTCCGCGCACCGTCAGCGGGCTGGTCTGGTCGCCCGACGGTTCGCTGCTGCTGGCCGGCCGCGGCAACCACACGGTGCAACTCTGGAGCTGGAACGAGCCGCGGGTCGTCCACAACTTCACGGCTTTCGCTCCGGTGCAGTACGTGATGTTCTCCGGCGGCGGTTCGCTGATGGTGACCGGTTGCCTGGACCGCACCACGCGTTTCTGGGACACCGCGTCGGCCGAGCTGCGCGGCTCGATCGTCGACCTGGGCAGCCAGGTGCTGTTGGTGACGGCCGACGGCCACTATCGGGTCGACACGTCGCACGATCCGGAGTTCGTGTACGTCGTGCAGACCCCCAAAGAGCAGCTCATGCTCAAGCCGGCCGACTTTACCAGCAAATACCGCTGGAAGAACGCGCAAGCGATCGTTCGGTTCAACCGCTAAGGATCGGCCGAAAAATAACTTCTCCGCGGCCCCTCTCCCCTTGCGGGAGAGGGCAGGGTGAGGGGCCGGGAAAAACGGAAGTTATTTTTCGGTCGATCCTAAGTCTAAGAACGGCGGTTCCATCGACAGGTTATCCCCAAGCCGCGCGAGAATTTTTTCCTGCGGCGGCGGCAATCAAAGGCCGCGTTTTTGCGGCCTCGGTCCGAGTCGTGCGCGGCGTACAGCCGCAGCGCGGCATTTGCACGTTCGTCGAAGTGCGCATTGACAGCTACAATCGCTCTGGCGACAGGGCACTCGACATCGAGCTGCGTCGGACTGAGACTCAATACTTGGCTGGAGACTGTTACCCAGTGGAACCAGACGTGGAGCAAGGCAGCGCCATTCCCGCGGCGGCGGAAGAAACATCGCTGGAATTTCTGAGCCAGTGGCAGCGGCTGGTCAGCACGACCAATTGGGAAAAAGGCCGCATCATCTGCCAATGGCGGCAAGCGCTGATCGACTCGGGCGCTGCGTGGCAGGAATACTCCGACGAGGCTTGGAGCCGCCGCGTCAGCAGCGTCTCGAGTCAGCACGTCGGCCGTTTGCGGCGCGTGGCGGAGCAGTTCGGCCAGCAGCGCGAAACGTATCCGGGCCTGTACTGGAGCCATTTCCAGGCGGCCATCGATTGGTCGGATGCGGAAATGTGGCTCGAAGGGGCCGTGCAGAGCGGCTGGTCTATCTCGCAGATGCGCCGGCAGCGAGCCGAGGCGCTCGGTGGCCTGCCGGCCGATGATCCCGAGCAAGCGGTGGTCGACGCGGAGTTGGACGAGGATTTTAATAGTAATAATCCGGCCGGCGGCGAGCTGCTGGAAGTGCGCGATCCGGAGGGGGCGGCTGGCAACCGGGATGGCGCGGCGTATACGTCGGGGCCGAATTATGCCGAGGGGCCGGATTTTGGCGATGCGCCCGGCGGCGCGCCGTTTGATTCGAGCGATCTCGAGGCCGAAGCGCCGCAGGAGCCGCCGCTGACCGTGCGGCCGTTCGAGCAACTGGCCGAATTGCCGGCCGACGTGGCCGAGGCCTTTGAGTCTTTCAAGCTGGCCATTCTGCACCACAAGCTGGCCGGCTGGCGGGAAATCAGTTGCCCCGATTTGCTCGGCGCGCTGGAATCGCTCAAGCAACTGGCGATCGCGCCCTCAGCCGGCTGACGGATCGGCCGGCGGGGCTCGCGACGCGGCGATGACGGTTTGTGGCGAGCGGCAAGCGCTAGCTTGCCGGTGATCTGCCGGCGCGAAACCGCGCCCTGCCGCCACCGCGAGGCTTGCGACTCTCGCTCGCCGCTTGCGTAGTCGCATAAACCCAAGCAATTCTTCGGGTTTCGTCGGCCTTTGTTGGCCTGCCGCGAGTTGCCGCCGAGGGCAAAATTTGCTAAATTCGACGGTTTCAGACGCGTGCGATTTTGCCGCCTGATTGGGCCGATTTACCAGACCGCCGGCCCCAGGCACCAACGAGCGAAAGGACGTGGCGATTGGCCGACGAGAACGACGTTCCCGAGGAACCCCGCATCCCGCCGCCCGCGGGCCTGGTGGCCGACGGATTGGGCGGGCGACTGGTGGAAATGGCGATCGAGGACGAGCTGAAGACCAGCTACCTCACCTACGCCATGAGCGTGATCGTGA
>DATCFX010000481.1:0-1370 GCA_036509275.1 Pirellulales bacterium
ACGACTTACGTCAAAACGGCGTCCGAAAAAATCGCTCGCCCACCGATTTTTTTCAAACCCTGGGGAAGTTGGGGTAGGGATCGACCGAAAAATAACTTCCGTTTTTCCCGGCCCCTCACCCTGCCCTCTCCCGCAAGGGGAGAGGGGGTCGCGGAGAAGTTCTTCTTCGGTCGATCCTTAGTTGAGAATCTTGGCCGGGACCGGAATGAAGCACAGGATCGGAATGGCCAGCGAGGCCAGGCCCACGAGCCGCCGACCCCAGCCCATCGGCGCATTGTCGTTGGCGGTGGGGGGATGGTTTGGGCCGATGTAGACCACCAGCGCCAGCATCACCGACCAGCCGTATTGGCGGCTCACCAAAATGAACACCACGGCCGCCAGCAGCACGAGTCGGGCCAGCAGGTGAGCCCGGCGGCCGAACAGGGCGTAGGCCACGTGCCCGCCGTCCAGTTGGCTGATGGGCATCATGTTCAAGCCGGTAATCAGCATGCCGACCCAGCCGGCCAGCAGCAGCGGATTGAGTTCCAGATCGTGGCCGGCTGCCATGGCCGGGTGCAGCCAATGGATCAAAGGCTTGAAGACCAGCGGGTCCTGAAACGATATCGGTGCGTGATTTGCGGACTCCGCATTGTGCATCACCACGGGGGCGACTTCGCGAGCCGACCAAATTCCGTAGGCTGCGATCGGAATGGCCAGCACCAGGCCGGCCAGCGGTCCTGAGACGCCAATATCGAACAATTGCCGCCGATCCGCCCGCGAGCCTTGCATGCCGATCACGGCCCCCATAGTGCCGATGGGCGGAATTGGTGCGGGAATGAAAAACGGCAACGTGGTGGGGATGCCATGGCGCAAAGCTTGGACGAAATGCCCCATTTCATGCGCCAACAGAATCGCCATGACGGCCGTCATGTACTGGACACCCAGCGGCCAGCCTTCCCGCAAGTAGTCTGACAGCGCCGTGTCGTCGGCATACGGACAGCACATCACCACGCCGATGGTGAACGTCGACAGGCAGGTAGCCAGAAACAGCAGCGCCGGCACCAAGATCTTGCGGCGCGGCCGCAGATCGCCGCCATCGTCCACTTCTGGCACGGCCGGCTCGACGCCCGCGGGCCACAATTCGACCGGGGCGCCGGAATAGGCCGCCGGCCGCTGGGAATCGATCGGTAAGTCGTTAGGGCTGAGAGTCATGGGCCGCTGGCAGGCTGGCTAGGAATCCACGCAGGGCAAGGTCGAACATGCGGCCCTGCCAACATATCATAGGCGCGCGTTCAAGCCAAAGCCGACCTGCCGCCGGAAGCGGCTGTTTTCAACGGGGGGCTGCGATCAGTAGATTTCGATGCTCTTGATCGTATTGCCCGACATGGCGG
>DATCFX010000482.1:0-3087 GCA_036509275.1 Pirellulales bacterium
AGCCGGGCCGCGAGCTCGCGAATCTCGGCCAGCGAGCGCGTTGGCAGCTCGATGCGCAGACACGCGCCGCCGGCCGCTTGCGAGGCCAGGGCGATCAATCGTTCGACGTCGGCCGCTGAACTGCCGGGCGAGATCGTGCCCAGGATCATCAAGTCGGCCAGCGGCAGCAGGCTCGGATCGGTGAGATAGATGGTGCTGCCCGACGCCTGCGTGTTATAGCGGAGCAGGCCGTAGACCGTGGCCTGGCCCAGCGAGGTGGGCACGAATGCCTGCAAATGCCGCTGCCAAAACGGGCGCTCGATCAGGCCGCGGGCCAGATCGATGCCCAGATCGCCAAACGCCGTCGGCGGCGGCCAGGGATCGCCTTGCAGGTGTCCGTAGACAAGCTGCCCCACTCCGCCGGAAAGCGTGATGGCCGGGTCGCTCACTTCCGGCGCGAGTGAAAAGGGCACCTGTTCGTGCATGGCACTGATCGCATCGGGTCGCGAAGAGCATTGGCCGCCGACCGCATCTTCCAGCAGCCGCACGTACCAGTCAACGAGGCGGGCGACCTCGTGCGGCTCGAGCTGTTCGCCGACGGCCTTGGCAATTCCCAAATGCTCGAAAAGCGTCGTCGCGTATTGCGACAGACGCGCAATCTGGTAGCTGCCCGGCACGAGTTGCACATGGCGTGCGCCGACGAAATAACTTCCGGTTTGCAGCACTTCGCCCTGGCGGCCGGCGGCGAGGTTCGTGGTCCCGCCGCCGATATCGAGGTTGATGAACACGCGGTCGGGATGAGTCCGCGAGAGATCGGCGCAGTTGCCCATGAACGCCAGCCACGACTCGAGCCGCGGGTCTTCGCCCACGGCGATCACGGCGTTCTGGAGCCGTTGGCGTGTCTGCCGAATCACGGCGGCCGCGTTCGGTTTTTGCGCGGTCAGCCCGGTGAGCACGGCGCCGCCGCCAAAGATCTGCTGGGCGTCTATCTGGCCGAGCCACTGGTCGAGATACCGGCCAAGCTGGACTTCGTCCAAACGGTCGTCAACCAGCGGCGTGAAGATCTGGCCTGATTGGTACTCCTGCCGCACGTCGCTCAGCTCGATGCGGCCGGTGAGCGAATTGCAGGCGACGCGGGCCGAAGCCACCACGGCGCAACTCGTCGTGGTGCCGAAATCCAAGCCGACCAAAATTACCCGATCACTCATGGCCGACTTCCGGCGTAAGAATCGCACGAAACTATGCCGTCAGGTGCCGGGCGAAAAACCGTCTGACGTGGTCCCACATTGCGTCGCTGAGTACGTGGCCGGTGCCGGCTTCGATGAACGCGGTGAAGTTGGCGTCGGCATGCGTGGCCTGGTAAGCCTGGCGGATGATTTCGATGCCACGCCGCACTTCGTCGATTGGGCTGCCCGCGTCGGTCTCACCGAAGTTCAGGTGCAAGGCGCGCGGGGCGACGAGCGCGGCAATGTCCGGCGTGTCGCCGTACCGGTACAGGCCGGGCATGAAATTCGGAAAGCAGTGCAGGATTTCGGCCCGCTCGATGGCGGCATACGTCGGCAGGCAGCAATTGCCGCACAGCGCCACCAACCGCGGTTCCCACGGCCCGACCAGCCAGGTGTGGGTCGAGCCCATCGAGTGGCCGTAACAGCCCAGCCGGTCGTCGCGCACTTCCGGCCGCGAGGCGAGATAATCGACGTGCCGCCGCATATCGAGAATGTTCTTCCAGGCCAGGCACTTGCCGCGCACCACGTACTTGAGGAACAGGAACCGCTCGAGATTGGCCCCGCGCAGCTTGCCGGGCAGGCGATCGCCGAAGCCCAACGCGTCGGGGCAGAGCACCGCGTAGCCTTCGCGTGCCAGCGCCACGCCGGTGTGGTGCATGGCCGAACCCCGCAAGCCGGCCGGCTCGTACTTGCCATTGCCATATTGCCCGGCGTGCTGATGCCAGACGCAGATGCCCGGCACACGCCGCGCGGCCGCGGCTCCCGCGGGCAGAAGCAAGAACGACGTGACGCGCTCGCCGGGCTCGACTTCGTAGCTCACCGTCTCCAGCCGGTAGCCGTCTTTCGGCTCGACGCGCTCGACGCGCGCGTGCAACTCGGCCGCCTTGGGCCATTGGCCGCCAAGCGATTGCAAGAGCTGGTCGCGAAAATCGGCCGCTGCCATGTTTGCTTCGTCCTCCCGCGGTAGGGCTGTTACGCATTCACACGATGGCGGCCGCCACGGCATTGGACAGGGTCACCAGTCGCCACGGCTGCTTCCCGCGAATCGCCGAAGTCAGCAGCAGGCAAAACGCGCCGCTGTCGGGATCCATCCAGACCATCGTGCCGGTCGCTCCCAGATGCCCGAATGTGCGGGGGCCGAGCAGATCGCCGAAGGTGTCGCCGCCGGCCGGATGATTCAGCCGCCAGCCCAAGCCCCAGGGCTGCGTTCGGCGGATCGGCTCGGCAAGATGCGGCAAATCTTCGAGCCAGTTTCGTGTCATGGCCGCGGTGGTCAGCGGTGAGACAATCCGCACGCCGCCGACCTCGCCACCGCCGAGCATCAGTTGACAGAGCACCGCGAAATCCGCCGGGGCGCTGAACATTCCGCCCCAGGGGGAGCCCAGCTCCTGCCAGTAGCGGCTATTCCAGCCAAAGTCCGGCTCCTGGTAGTCGGGCACCTGCACGCGCACTAGCCGCTCGCGGTCCAGCCCGCGCGCGCCCAGGGCAATGGATTCGAGACCCAGCGGCTCGAAGATTTCTTTCCGCAGGAACTCGGCCACCGGCTGGCCGCTGATGCGCCGGATCAGTTCGGCCGTCATCAGCGTGCCCATGCTCTGGTAGCGCAGGTCGGTGCCGGGAGGAAACAGCGGCACCGTGTCGCGCATCGTCCGCTCGACGTAGCGCTCCAGCGGGGCGTGGGCGCGGCGCAGCTCGGTGTTGTCCGGCAGCATGTCGGGCAGTCCCGACGTGTGCGTGAACAAGTGCAGCACGAGCGTGTCTTCTTTATGATGCGCGGCGAACTCGGGCAGATACCGCGCTACCCGATCCGATAAACTCAGCAGTCCCCGCTCGACGAGGATCATCGCTCCCAGGTAGACGATCGGTTTGGTAATCGAGGCCA
>DATCFX010000483.1:0-1227 GCA_036509275.1 Pirellulales bacterium
GAAACAGTCCTTTTCCGGCGACTTCGCGCGTTTGTCGGTGGCCGACAGGCGCGGCAGTTTAAACTGATCCTCGACGAACCGGAGGATGCTGCCGTGCTCGTATTGCACGTGCGAGACCCAGCCCTTCTTGGCATACGGCGAGACGATCAGCAGCGGCACGCGAATGCCCAACGAGTCGTAATCTTCCAGCGGCGGGGGAACGTGGTCGTACCAGCCGCCGTAGTCGTCCCAAAAAATGAAGATCGCGGTCGAGTCCCAGTACTTCGAGTTGCCGACCGCGTTGACCAGCGAGGCCACCCAGGCCGGCCCGTGCTTGGAGTTATAGCCGGCGTGGTCGGAGTTGGCGGCCGTCGGCGTGACCCAGCTTACGACCGGCAGATTCCCGCTTTTCACGTCTTTGAGAAAGCGCGTCTGCGGGCTGGCGACGTTGGTCTTCCAGTCGGGTCCGTTGCGGATGTGGTCGATCGCCTGATAGGCGCTCCAGATATCGCCGGACTTGTCGAGCGCCGACGCGTAGTAGCGCCACGACAGCTTGGCGGAATCCAGCTCGTCGCCCAGCGTGAGGTTGTCGAAACAGGCCGGGATCCGCGGTCCAAACGAGCGCTGCGTGGTAATGGTCGAGATCTTGTCGCTCGGGCCGCCGTCGCAGCCCCAAACGTTGTCGGGGTAGTCGACCGTCGAGCTTGCTTGGCCGGCGATGATGTACTGGTGCGAAACGAAGCTGCTCGAGTCGAAATTGCTCCCGAACATCCGGTCGGCCAGCACGTACTGCTTGGCCAGTGCAACGTACGGCTTGGTTTCGCTGGCCGGCACGTAGGAATACTGCTGGTTCCGGCCCCCGCCAGAGGTTTCCGGCTCCAGATTGAAGCCGTCCATTTTGCAGTCGGTGCCAGGCAGGCTGCCGGTCCCGTCGCAGGCATCGAAAAACGACGTGGCGTTATGGCCGATGTCCCAGCGTGTCGCTAAACTCACCGGCTGGAGGGTGAGCTTAGCGCCCGTGCTTGTGTAGCCGTACGCCTGCGTGTCCGCGCCCGGATAGCCCTGGAACAGATCGTCGAAGCTGCGGTTTTCTTGAATGATGATGACGACGTGCTGGATTTTTCCGCTCGGCTTATAGCGCGCGTCCGCTGCGAGCGGGCCGCTCGGAGGCGCCACGCCGGCTGCGCCGTTCACCTCACCGCCGCACGCTCCGAGAGCCAGCGCGAGCACCACCGCGGCGGCAACGCT
>DATCFX010000484.1:0-3429 GCA_036509275.1 Pirellulales bacterium
CCGGCGGCTCCGACTTTGCCGTGATGGGCATGCACTTCAAGCTCGGCCTGTACGAGCACCAATCGGCCGGCGCCATCCAGGGGCTGATGGACCTGCTCCAGCAGTATCCCGCGATCCTCGACGACGAGTCGGCGCTTAAGCACGTGCGGATTGCCATTTATCAGCCGGCCTTGGGCATCATCGGCGATCCGGCCAAGCGCGACCCACGCACGCGGCAAAGCGCCGACCATTCGATGGTCTACATCGTTGCCACGCTGCTGCGCAAAGCGCTCGAAAGCCATACAGCCGGTTGGCGCGAGCTGATGCTCGTGCCGGCCGATTACGACTCGCAGGCTCTCGTGCATCCGCTCACGCGCCGGCTGATGGAAAAAATCGAGTTCGTACACGGCGGGCCGCAGTACGACGCCCGCTATCCCGACGGCATTCCCACGTCCCTCGAGATCGAACACGCCACGCTCGGCAAACTCTCCAGCGGCCTGGTCATGTATCCCGAGGGGCATGCCCGCAACACGAGCGGGCATCTCGACACGCTACTCGACCACAAGTTCCGCCTGCTGGCCTCGATCGGCGTGGACGATGTCGATGCGCTGCGGAAGCGCTTCAGCAACTTGGGACAAAAGACGGCCGCCGAGATCGCGAGTTTGTACGATTTTCGCATCCGCGGGCTGGCCGACGCATAAACCCACGGACCGCAGTCCGTGGGCTTCGAGCCGCAGCATTAGAACGGTCGGGCGCGACGACAAATTTGCTTGACAGCCGCCTTGACGCACGGCGATAGTGAATTCACTTTACTGCCTCCCTCCACGCCCCATTGGTCACGCCTGGCCGCCAGTTGGCCATCGGCTTCGAGCAGGAGAAATGAAGATGCCCCCAGTCGACCGCCGGCGTTTTTTGAATACCTCGGCCCAAACGGGCCTGGCCGCGCTGGCCGGAGTGGCCGCGCTGGGCTCGAGCCCCAAACCGGCGCGAGGTGCTCGCCCCATTTCGGCCAATGACAAGATCACGCTGGCGATCGTGGGCATCAACGGCCGCGGCCGCGTGCTGGGGCCCGGCTTCGCCGAGCGGCCCGATTGCCAGGTGGCGTATCTGTGCGACGTCCTGACGTCGGGCTTCGGCCCGCGCAGCAAGGACATTGAAGACTTGCAGCACAAATCGCCGCAAACGGTCCAGGACTTTCGCCGGGCGCTGGACGACAAGAGCGTCGATGCCATCGTCGTGGCCACGCCCGACCATTGGCACGCCTTGGCCACGGTCTGGGGTTGTCAGGCCGGCAAGCACGTGTACGTGGAAAAGCCGGTGAGCCAATCGCCGTGGGAAGGCCGCAAAATGGTCGAGGCCGCCCGCAAGTACAAACGCGTCGTGCAGGCCGGCCTGCAAAACCGCAGCGCGCCGTACAACATGGAGGCCAAGGCCTACATCGACTCGGGCAAGCTGGGCCGCATCCACATGTGCCGCGTCTACAATCAAAAGCCCTGGCCCAATCGGGCCGCGGTTCCCGACGCTCCCACGCCGGCTTCGCTCGACTGGAACATGTGGCAAGGACCCGCGCCGGAGCACAAATACAACGTCAACCTGCACCGTTACTGGAACCATTTCTGGCGTTACTCGGGCGGCGACATCATCAACGACGGCATTCACCAGATGGACCTGGCCCGCTGGCTCATCGGCCGGGATTATCCCAAGGCCGTGTACTCCACCGGCGGCCGCTTCGACACACAGGGCGTGGCCGAAACGCCCGACACGCAAGTGGCCGTGTACGATTTCGACGACCTGGTCATGACCTTCGAACTGACGCTCTACGCAAACTACATGATCAAGAGCGACATGGCGCTGCGCAATACGGAGGAATATCCCCACTGGCCGCAGAACGGCACGCGCGTCGAGATCTACGGCACGGAGGGGCTGATGATCGCCGGCCGGCATGGCGACGGCTGGCAAGTCTTCGGCCGCACGCACCAGCGCAAGCCCGTGATCGTGGCCCAAGGCAACGGCAACTTTCCCGATCCCGAGCACAAGCAGAACTTCTGCGAAGCCATTCGCGAGAATAAGCTGCCCAGCGCCGACATCGAGCAAGGCCATCGCAGCACGCTGTTGTCCGAGTACGCCAACATCAGCTACCGCCTTGGCGGTCAAAAGCTGCTGATCGACGCCCAGACCGAAACCTGCATTGGCAACCCGCAGGCCAATGCCCTGCTGAAGCGCGAATACCGCTCGCCCTGGATCGTGCCGGATTCGGTATAGGCTGCCTGACCGTTCGAGCTTAGGAAGTTAAGGGTTTAGTATGGAGTCTCAGAAAGAGGTTGACGTCGCGTCCCTCGATGCCGCCCAACGCCAAACAATGGAGGCCGTGCTCGGGTTCCAGCTCCAACCAGACCAGCGGCTGGTGATCCTGGTGACACAAAACCAGTCGGCCGACGCACCGGCGGAGCGGCCCAACATTATGGACCTCGTGACCCATTTCTACGACGGTGTGGGCGAGCACGAGATTGATGAAATCGATGCGCTGATTAAGGCCCGCGCGGATTTCACGCGGCCGGTTCCGTAACTTCAATGCCGGCATTGCTTGACACCGATGTTCTGTCCGAGGTACTTAAAGGACGCCACCGTCGCATTCTCGAAATGGCTGCCGCCTACACACGTGAGCATCAGCGGTTTACACTGTCAGCGATCACGCTTTACGAGATTGAGCGCGGATTGCTGGCCAAGCAAGCGACGCGCCTTTTGATGCGTCTCGATGCGATCACCGAGGACTCCACCGTCCTGTCTATTTCGCTTTCCGTGCTCCGCCGAGCTGCTCGGCTATGGGCGGAAGCGAGGGCCGCTGGTCGACCGCGCAATGATGCCGACCTGCTCATCGCGGCGACGGCGTTGGAACACGACCTGGCACTCGTGACGGGGAACCAGCGCCATTTTGGCTGGATTCCACGTTTGCGGTTGGAAGCGTGGGCCTGACCGCGGCGAAAAAGACTTGACTTCGCCCTGACCGTTTTGTAATCTGATTACACGATTAATCGCCCGCCTGATTTCCCGCCCGCCCGACAACCAAAACCATCATGCCTGCCGCTGCCGCACATGCCGTGCGTTTGATCGATGTGGCCCGCGCGGCGGGCGTGTCGCGCGTGGCGGCGGCGCATGTGCTCAATGGGGCCGGTAGCGGCAATGTGCGTGTCGCCCCGGCCACGCGCCAGCGCGTCGAGCAGATTGCGCGGGAGTTGAACTATCGACCGAATCGGGCGGCTCAGCAGTTGCGCGGCGTGCCCAGCGGGCTGATCGGCGTGATCTTCGATTCGCAGTGGCCCACGAACTTTCAGCGGCTGTCGCTGCTGGAACAGGCGGGCATTGCCCGCGGGCTGCGGTTCATGGTCGGCCAGGTGCATGGCGATCCACGGCTGGTGGCCCAGTATCTCGACGATTTCCAGTCGCGCGGGG
>DATCFX010000485.1:0-5600 GCA_036509275.1 Pirellulales bacterium
CCGCCATGTCGGCCAGATCGAGCTGGATCGCGGCTCGGGCGTGGGCCTGATCACCAAGCCGGGGCTGGGCCTCGAGGTGGGCACCGCGGCCATTAATCCGGTGCCGCGCCGCAACATCAGCGACATGGTCCGCGAAGCCGCCGGAGAGGCGCTAGCCACGCGCGGACTGAAGGTCATCATCTCCGTGCCCGACGGCGAGCTGATGGCCAAGAAAACGCAGAACGATCGGCTGGGCATCGTCGGCGGTATTTCCATCCTGGGCACCACCGGCATCGTCGTGCCGTTCTCGACCGCGGCTTTCAAGGCCTCGATCGTGCAGGGCATCGACGTGGCCCAGGCCGCCGGCTCGGACCAGATCGTGCTCACGACCGGCGGCAAGAGCGAAGAATTCGCGATGAAGCTGCTGGGCCTGCCGACGGAGTGCTACGTACAGATGGGCGATTTCGTCGGCTTTTCGCTGCGGGCCGCCGCCCACCGCGGCATCCGGCAGATCCATCTCTGCGGCATGCCAGGCAAAATGTCAAAGATCGCCACCGGCAAAATGCAGACGCACGTCGCCGGCAGCGAGGTGGATCTCGGCTTCCTGGCTTCGATCGCCGCCGACTGCGGCGCTCCGGCCGAAGTGGTCGAAGAAGTCCGCCAGGCCAACACGGCCCGGCACGTCTCCGAAATTGTCGCCGCGCGCGGCGTGATCGGTTTTTGGGATGCCGTGGCAGGTCGGGTCGTGGGCGCGTGCCGCGAGCATCTTCACCAGCGGGCAGCGGTCGAGTGCATCCTCACCGATTTTGCCGGCAACGTGATTGGCAGGAGCAGCTCATGAGTGACAAAAACCCCGGCCCCGTGATCATCGTCGGCATGGGCGACAACGGCGCCGATAGTCTGTCGCGCGACGCGCTCCGCCGAGTCGGCGAGGCCCAGGTGTTGATGGGCGGCGAGCGGCACCTGGCTTTCTTTGCCGATCACCCGGCCGAAAAGTTCGTCATCCGCGACAATCTCAAGGAACTGGCCGCCCGGCTGCAAGCCGAAGCCCGACGCGTGGTGGTGCTCGCCTCGGGCGATCCGCTCTTTTATGGCATTGCCGGCTATTTGGCCAACAAGGTCGGCCGCGAGCGGCTCGAAGTGCTGCCCGGCATCTCGTCCATGCAGTTGGCTTTTGCCCGGATCAAGCTGTCGTGGCAGGACGCGGCCCTGGCGAGCTGCCATGCCAAGCCGATTGAAGACGTGATTGACGTGGTGCGGGATGCCAAGAAGGTGGGCATCTTCACCGACGACACGAACACGCCGGCCCGCATTGCCCGCGAACTGCTCAAGGCCGGCATCGGCGGCTTTCGAGCGTATGTATGCGAAAACCTGGGCGGCGTCGACGAACGGGTCACTGATTGCAAGCTGGAAGAGCTGGTCGATCGCACGTTTGGGCCGCTCAATGTATTGGTGCTGGTGCAGGAAGCGGACGCTCCGGCGGCCGCAGGGGGCGACTGGACCTTTGGCATTCCGGAAGAGGCCTTCTATCAACGTCATCCGCTCAAGGGCCTGATTACCAAGACTGAAGTCCGCGTCCTCAGCCTGGCGAAGATGCGGCTGCGGCCGGGACAGGCGGTGTGGGATATCGGCGCCGGCTCGGGCTCGGTCGCCATCGAGGCGGCCCTGTTGGGGGCCCGCGTCTGGGCCATTGAGAAGAACAAGGAAGACTGCGACATTATCCGTCGCAATGTCGAGAAGTTCGGCCCGAAGTTCGGCGCCGGCCAGGTGACGGTGATCCACGGCACGGCCCCGGCCGCGCTGGCTGGAATTCCGGACCCCGACGCCGTGTTCATCGGCGGCAGCGGCGGCGAACTGGCCGAGATCGTCGGCCTTTGCCGCCAACGGCTGTCGGCCGGCGGCCGGCTGGTGGTGAACCTGGCCACGATCGAGAACCTGGCGGCGCTGGGTGGCGTGGAGGGTGGCATGGGCGATGTGACGCTCGTGCAGATCAGCCGCTCGCGGCCGATCTTGGACATGCACCGTTTCGAGGCCTTGAATCCCGTGTTCATTGTCACCTGGGAGAAACCATGAAGACCGCCGTCATCGCCATCACGAAGCACGGCTCGGCGCTCGCGCGGCGGATCGAAGGGGACCGTTACATCTCGGCCAAGTTCCGCACCGACGAGCCGGCCCATTATTTCGAAACCCCGATCAAGGAACTCACGGCCGAAATCTGGCCGAAGTACGAAGCGCTCGTGTACGTCGTCTCGCTGGGGGCCGTGGTGCGGACGATCGCCCCGTTTCTGAAAGACAAGAAGGTCGACCCGGCCGTGATCGTCGTGGACGACAAGGGGAGCTTCGCGATCAGCGTTCTTTCGGGCCACGTCGGCGGTGCCAACGAACTGACCGAGCAGATCGCCGCCAGCCTCGGCGCGCGGGCCATCGTCACCACCGCCAGCGACGTGGGCAAGACCATCCCGGTCGACATTCTCGGCCGCGAGCTGGGCTGGATCACTGAGCAGCCGGAGAACATCACGCGCGTCAGTGCGGCCGTGGTCAACGAGCAGCCGGTGGCCTTTGTGCAGGAGACCGGCGAGCGCAACTGGTGGCGGCGCGAAACGCCGCTGCCGACGAATATCCGGCAGGTGCCGCTGGAAAAAGCCCGCGATTTCGACAATGTGCTGATCGTCACCGATCGGCTGTTGGACGAGGGGCTGACCCGCAAGGCGGTCGTCTATCGGCCTAAGAGCCTGGTATTGGGGATCGGCTGCGACCGCGGCGCGACGGCCGATCAGCTCGATGAGTTTGTCCACGCCACGCTCGAGGCCGCCGGCTTGTCGATCAACAGCGTGCGCAACGTGGCGACCGTGGATCTCAAACAGCATGAGCCGGGACTGGTCGAGTTCTGCACGCGCCACAAGCTCGAGCTGGTGTGCTACCCCAGCGAACAACTCAAGCGTGTGACGGCACCCAATCCGTCGGCCACCGTCGAAAAATACGTCGGCACGCCGGGCGTTTCGGAGCCGGCCGCCATGCTCAGTTCCGGCGGCGAGCTGATCGTGCCCAAGCAAAAAGCTCCCATGATGACGCTGGCCGTCGCCAGAGTAAATTTTTGAACAACGGACCACGGACTACGGACTATTCACTCATGCCAGGTAAATTGATGCTGATCGGCTTCGGGCCGGGCAGCCACGACCATCTCACGTTTCGCGCCCGCGAGGCCATCGCCGAGGCCGAGGTGGTGATCGGCTACACCACCTACATCAAGCTCGTCAAATCGCTGTGCGATGGCAAGCAAGTCATCTACACCGGCATGACCGAAGAATTGAGCCGGGCACGCAAAGCCGTCGACATGGCGCAAGACGGCAAGCGCGTGGCCCTGATCTCGTCCGGCGACGTGGGCGTGTACGGCATGGCCGGGCCGGCCTTCGAGATCTTGAAGGAGCGCGGCTGGCGGCGGGGCGAAGGCATCGAGGTGGAAGTCGTGCCGGGCGTGACGGCCGCCAGCTCCTGCGCCAGCGTGCTCGGCGCCCCGCTGGTCCACGACTTTTGCACGATCAGCCTGTCCGACCTGCTCACCCCCTGGCCGCTGATCATCGAGCGTTTGCAAGCGGCGGCCAAGGCTGATTTTGTCGTCGCCCTGTACAACCCCAAGAGCGGGCGGCGCACCAAGCAGATCGTCGAAGCCCAGCGGATATTGCTCCAGCACCGCTCGGAGAAGACGCCGGTTGGGCTGGTAAAATCCTGCTATCGAGATTTGGAAAAAATCGTGCTCACGACGCTCGACGACATGCTCAATCACGAGATCGGCATGCTCACGACCGTGATCGTCGGCAATAGCCGCACGTTCAGCTTCGAAGGCCTGATGGTCACGCCGCGCGGCTACCAGACCAAGTACGAGTTGGATAGCATCGACCCGTCGACCGTGGGTCTGATGCGGCAGCAACTAGCCGAAAAGCCACGACCCGGCCGCTCGCTCAAGACTTACGGCACGCTCTATGGCATTGGCGTCGGGCCGGGCTATGCCAAGTATCTCACGACGCAGGCCCGCGAGGCGCTGGCCAAGGCCGCGTGCATCTTCTATCCCCGCGGCAACTCGACCGACGAAAGCCTGGCGCTGAACACGATCGAATCGTGTACGCGGCCCGGGGCACGCGTGGAAGAGTTGATGTTTCCCATGACCAAGGACCGCCAGTTGCTGGAGTATTACTGGGAGCTGAATGCCCGCAAAATCGCCGACGTGCTGGGCGCCGGCGACGACGCGGTCTTTGTCACGCTCGGTGATTCGACCATGTACAGCACGTACATTTACGTGGTTCGCTCGCTGCGGCAACTGCTGCCGGACGTGCCGATCGAAACCGTGCCGGGTATCACCAGCTTTTCGGCCGCGGCCGCGATGATCAACATGGCCGTGGGCGAAGGAGCCGAGCGGCTGGCCATCGTGCCGGTCAATCGCGACGTCTCCAACGTCCGCGACGCGTTGGAGAATTACGACACGGTCGTGCTGCTCAAGGTCGGCTCGAAGCTCAACCGCGTCGTGGCCCTGCTGGAAGAAATGGGCCTGGTCGAGCACGCCGTGATGTTCAGCTACATCGGCACCGAAGACGAACGCGTCGAGACCGATCTGCGACAATTCCGCAACGAAACGGTCGGCTACATGACGCTCGTGATCGTCAAGAAAAACAAAACGTTTGCCGTCGACGACGAAGAGGAGACCGGCACGTGGAATACCGCCACGGTCTCGTGATCGTCAACACCGGCTCGGGCAAAGGCAAGAGCACGGCCGCCTTTGGCACCGCGCTGCGGGCCGCGGGCAACGGCTTTTCCGTGCTGGTCGTGCAGTTTATCAAGGGCAATTGGAAAACGGGCGAGCGGGCGGCGTTTGGCCAATTCCCCAACGCCGAGTTCCGCTCGATGGGCGAGGGTTTTACTTGGGATACGAAGGATCCGGAGCGCGACAAGCTCGTGGCCGGGCAGGCTTGGGCCTTTGCCCGCGAGCGAATCGGCTCGGGCGAGAAGGACCTGGTGGTGCTGGACGAAATTAACTACGCCATCGACTACGGCTACGTGCCGCTGGACGACGTGCTGCTGGCGCTGGGCAGCCGCCCGCCGCAGGTCCACGTCATCTGCACCGGCCGCAACGCCAAGCCCGAGCTGATCGAGCTGGCCGACCTGGTTACCGAAATGCGCGAGATCAAGCACCCTTATAAAAAGGGCATCAAGGCCCAACGGGGAATCGAATGGTAGTTTGTGCCAAAATAAAGCCGCGACCGCCGGTCGCGGTGCCCTACCGCGAGCCGCAACCATGACCACTGACCCCGCCGTGAGCCCGCGGCCCAAAGTTCACTTCGTCGGCGCCGGCCCGGGCGATCCCGACTTGATGACGGTCAAGGGTCGCCGGCTGCTGGAGCAGGCCGACACGGTGATCTACGCCGGCAGCCTGATGCACGACGGCATGCTGGCCCTGACGAAGCCCGGAGCCGAGCTACACAACACGGCGAAGCTCTCGCTTGACGAATTCATGCCGATCATGGTCGCAGCCGCGCACGCGGGGCGGAAGGTGGTGCGGCTCGCGTCCGGCGATCCGGCGATTTACGGCGCGATGGGCGAGATGACCGAGTGGCTCGAGCGTGAGGGGA
>DATCFX010000486.1:0-1253 GCA_036509275.1 Pirellulales bacterium
GTCGGCGCAGATCGAAAAAATCATGACTGCCCGCGAGACCGCCGAGCGCGGCGGCGGCAGTTTTGGACGGCCCGGCATCGGCGTGGTCGCGCCCTCCGCGCAGGGCGGTTCGACCAATTTCAGCGTAGTTCCCGACGAGCGCACCAATTCAATAATCGTGCTCGCGAGTCCGATCGAGATGCGCGAGATCAAGGAACTGGTGTCATTGATGGACATCCGGTCGCCCTCCCAAAACGGCCGCCTGCACGTCTACCATTTGAAATACGCGCCGGCCTCCGAGATGGTCCAGGTGCTTGACGGCCTGCTCGGCGGCAGCGGCGGACCGTCAACCCTGTCGCCTCAAACCGGCAAGAATTCGCTCGGCCGCGGCAGCGCGCTCGGCAATCTTAACGGATCGGCTTTTGGCTCGGGCTTCGGCGGCGGTGCGAGCGGCAGCAGCTTTGGCGGCGCCAGCAGCAGCTTTGGCGGCAGCAGCGGCGGCTTCGGCGGTAGCAGTGGCTTTGGCGGGAGCAGCAGCGGCGGCGGCATGGGCGGCGGCGGCCTGGGTTCGCGCAACGGCAGCAGCGCTAATTCGGGTCCCACCACCGCCAGTACTGGCGGCAACAAATCCCCCGACTTCACCAATGCGGTCACTATCACCGCCGACCCTGCGACCAACTCCCTCGTCGTCAGCGCCGCGCCGCAGGATTACGAGACTTTGCAGACGGTCATCGATCAGCTCGATATTCCGCGCGTCCAGGTCTTCGTACAGGCGATTATCGTCGAGGTCAGCGTCGCGCGGACCAAGGATATCGGGGTCAATTTCCAGACTGCCACCGGCCTTAGCAACAACGTCCTCGGCATTGGCTCGCTTAATTTCGGCAATCTGCAAAACGTGCTGGGCAATCCGCTGGGACTGACCGGGCTGGGGCTCGGACTCGCTTCGGGCAAAAATTGTACGATCCCGGTCAGTGCCACGACCACCACTACGACCACTACCGCCAGCACCATCAGCGCGCCGTGCGATATCGCCCTGATGACCGCGCTCCAGAGCGATACCCACAGCAATGTGCTGTCGGCCCCGACCCTGCTCACGGCCGACAATGAGGAGGCGATGATCGTCGTCGGCCAGAACCTGCCGTTCGTGGGATCGTCGTCGGCCAATTCGGCGTTGTCGGGCCAGATTTTCAATTCGGTCGATCGCCAAAATGTCGGCATCACGCTGGATATCGTGCCCCAGGTTTCGCAAGGCGAATATGTCAAGCTCGACCTCT
>DATCFX010000487.1:0-8366 GCA_036509275.1 Pirellulales bacterium
GACCTTGCGCTTTTCGCGCAGGCGGAAGTTGGCGGCCAGCTTGGCGATGGTCGTCGTCTTGCCGACGCCCGTGGGTCCGACCAGGGCCACCAGGTGCGAGCCGCCGCCGGGCGGCACGATCGGCCCGCTGGTGCGAATCTCGTCCTCGACCATGCGGGCGATCTGCGCGCGGATCAGCATGCGGTCGTCCAGCGGGGCCGAATCGCGGACGCGCTCGATCAATTCGCGGGCCAACTCCTCGCCGACTTCGGCATCGATCAGATCGGTGTAGACGTGGAACAGCACCTCGGGCAGATCCTGCACGCCCGAGCTGCGGGTGCGGCGAGACAGGTCTTCGACCATCGACTGCAGCTCACTCAGCCGGCTTTTGACCTCATCGCGAAACCCATCCTTGGGTTCCGGGACGGCGACGCGCGGGGCCGGCGCCGGCTGCTCCGGCTGCCGCGGCGGCAAGCGGCTGGGTACGTTCACCTGCGTCGAGGCCATGACCTCGATTTGCCGCAGCCCGGGGATCCAGCGCAGCCACGGGCTGCCGCACACCTCGCGCGTGTGCAGCACCGCCGCACTGGGGCCCAGGTCGCGACGCACCAGCCGCAAGGCTTCCTGCATCGTTGGCGCTCGATACGTTTTGACTTCCATTTCGATCCTTACGTTTGGCGGCGATGTTCCGAACCGGCGAGCAAGTTTGTCTTTCAAAGAGGCGACTGCGGCATGCACCCATGAGACAACATGGAAAAGGAATGGAACAGAAGCACGCGAAGAACGCGACGAAAGGCTGCGGGCTTATGTTCATTTTCTTATATTTGTCGAGCTCCAGATTACTTCTTTTCCTGTTCCGCCCATCAACTACTTGGCGGCCCCGGCCGGCACGGCGTCGGCCACCAGGCCCAGCGATTCGATTTGCGTGTCGCGCGTGATTTCGTTGTAGCTGAGCACGGCCAACTGCGGCAGGTGCGGCAGCGTCATCTGCTTGAGCGCGGCGCGAATCTGCGGGCTGCACAACACGATCGGCGGCCGATTCGTGCGAACCAGCTTATCCACTTCTTTGGAGATCAGCCGGCAAGTTGCTTCGATGGCCGGCGGCGACATGCGGATGAACAGCCCACGCTCGTTATGCTCGAAGCCGGCCCGAACGCGGTCTTCCAATGCCGGATCGAGCGTCACCACGCACAGCCGATTGCTGGCATCGCGGTAACGGGTGCAAATAGCGCGGCTCAGGCGATGACGCACAAATTCGGTCAGCAGCACGGGGTCGCGCGTGCGGGCTGCACTGTCACCGAGCGTTTCGAGGATCGGGCCCAAGTTCCTGATCGGCACCTGCTCGCGCAGCAGCATTTGCAGGATCTGCTGGACTTCAGCCAGCTTCATTTGCGATGGGATCAGTTCGTCGACGACCGCCGGCGAAGTCTGCCTCAACTGATCGACCAGGTGCTTGGTCGCGTCGCGGGTGAGAATCTCGTCGGCGTGCTTGCGGACCGCTTCGGTCAGATGCGTGGCCAGCACGCTGACCGGTTCGACGACGGTGTAGCCCAGCATTTCGGCCCGATCGCGATCCGTGGGTTCGACCCACACGGCCGCGGTGCCGAAGGCCGGCTCCTTGGTGGCGATGCCGGGGACCTTGCCAGTGGTCAGACCGGAATCCATGGCCAAGAACCGGCCTGGGTGCAGTGTGGCTTCGGCCACGGGCATGTCGGCGATCTTGATGCGATAGGAGTTTTGCTCGATCCGCATGTTGTCGCGAATGCGGACCTTGGGCATGATGATGCCGATATCGGCGGCCACGTTCTGCCGCACCCGCTGCACGCGATCGAGCAAATCGCCGCCGCGCTTGGGATCGGCCAGGCGGATCAGCCCCACGCCAATTTCGATCTCCATCGGATCGATGGCCAGGAAGTCCTCGATCTTTTCCTCCGGCGGCTTTTTCTTTTCGACCAGGGCTTTCGCCGCCTCCGCTTTGGTCGAAGTCTGCTGCTTGCGCGAGAGCATGAGTGCCAGCCCGCCGCAGCCGGAACCCAGCAACACCAGGGGCGCCGTCGGCAGATTGGTGAAAATGAGCAACCCGAGAAACGCCCCGGTCACGGCCAGCGCCTGCGGCCGCGAGAACAGTTGCGACATGAACTGCGAAGGCAGGTTGCTCTCGCTGCTGGAGCGCGTGACGAGCAGGCCGGCAGCCAACGAGATGAGGAAGGCGGGGACCTGACTCACCAGGCCGTCGCCGATCGTGAGCTTGGTGAAAACTTCGGCCGCTTCGCTGACGCTCATGCCGGCTTCGACCACGCCGATGAACAAGCCGCCGACGATGTTCACCAGCGTGATGACGATGCCGGCAATGGCGTCGCCGCGGACGAACTTGCTGGCACCGTCCATGGCCCCGAAGAAGTCGGCCTGCTGCGTGATCTCCTGGCGGCGGCGCTGGGCTTCACGCTCGTCGATCACGCCGGCGTTCAAGTCGGCGTCGATGGCCATCTGCCGGCCCGGCATGCCGTCCAAGGCGAAGCGGGCGGCCACTTCGCTGATGCGCGTGGCACCCTTGGTGATCACCACGAACTGAATCAGGACAATGATCACGAAGATAATAATGCCGACGACGATGCGGTCGCCGGCCACGAATTCGCCAAAAGCCCGCACCACCTCGCCGGCCGCCATCAGCCCGTGCGACTCGGCCCGCGTCAGGATCAACCGGGTGGTGGCCACGTTGAGCACCAGTCGGCCCAGCGTGGTGGCCAGCAGCAGCGACGGAAAAATACTGAACTCCAACGGCGTTTTGACGTAGATCGTCGTGAGCAGCATGATCACGGCCACGCTGATATTGATGCTCAGGAACAAGTCCATGAGCATCGGCGGCATCGGAACCATGATTACCAGCACGCTGGCAATGAATCCGACGGGCAGAATCAGGTCGGTCGCCCGCCCGAGGGCGGAACGAGCGCCGACCGCTGGAATAGCGCCTGGGGCCATCCGTGTCTCCGGAGAAAAAATGGCCGAACAAGCCGATTGAGAAAAGGAAAAGGAAGCCGTGAAGAGGGGCGAAAACTAATGAAAACCCCACTGACTGTCCAGTCCGGTTTACCCGCTAGCGGCCGGAGTGTGGGCGTCTCGAGCATCGGTTTTCCGTAGCCCAGCCCTTCAAGGGCTGGGACCGCCCGGTCGCGCAGACCTCTTTCCCGTTGCGATGCGGCCGGCGGCCGCATCGCAACGGGAAAGAGGGATCCGGTCGTCAATCGTAAACCCAGTCCGAAAGGACTGGGCTACGGAAAAGCTGTTATGCCCGCGGGCTGATGGGCCTCTACCGCTAGCAGGGCCGGCAATTCAAGTTGGCTTCGGCGGTCGGGCGATAAGAGAGTCGCGCAGGCGGGCGCGATTCCTACGCAAGCTGCTAGCGGCCTGGCAGCTTCCACGGCGATGACCGCCGATCGAGCGCCAACAGACCGCGCAATACCAAGGAATGGTTTTATGAAACTGCGAACCGGCTCGCATTGGGCAGCCATCTTTGCCGTGGCGTCGCTGGCACCCTGGATGGGCTGCAATCGCGACAAAGCCCCCGCCCCGTCAAGCGAACTTGCCGCCGTGGAGTCGCAGGCCGGCGGACCGGCAAGCCGGCAGCAGGCGATTGCTTTCGTCGACGGCTATCGCCAAGGCTGCCAGGCGGCACGCGAGCAGGGCAAGCCCATACTGCTGTTCTTCACGGCCGAGTGGTGCGGCTACTGCCATGCGATGGAGCGCGAAACGCTGCACGACCCGCAGATCGTGGCCCTGTCGAACCAGTTTGTGTGCGTGCGGGTCGACGCCGACGCCGAGCCGGACGTGTGCCGCTTGTTCCGGGTGCGCGGCTATCCGACGGTGCAGTTCATCTCGCCGCGAGGCGCCGCTCTGAATCGCCTGGTCGGCAAGCAGCCGGTGGCCCAACTGTCGCTCGAGATGCAGTCTGCGCTCGAAGCCATCGCCCGCCGCATCGACCAGCCGCCGAGCCACGCGCTCTGAACATAACACAGCGGGCGGATCACCGTATAGCTTGACAGCAGAAGACTTTAGGCTACGATTTCGGTGTCAAGCCAGCGGCATTTGCGAAGCCAAGCAGGCCGCAGCGCGTCGGCGGCCGAGCTTCTGCGCTGGAGCCGATCGGAGATTGATGTCGCGTGAGCTTTCAATTCAAAAGTGCCGCCGCGGTCGCCGTTGGCACCTTTAATATTTACATTGTCCAGCCACACTGGTTGGCGGAAATTGGGCTTCTCAAAGAACACAGTCAGTTGCGGATGGAGGCCGATTTCAACCGGCCGGGATTTCGCTTCCGCGTCGATGGAGCGCAGATTCGATGGAATGTGCGCCCAGACAGGCTGATGCTTGAAACACAATCCGCGGATGAAGATTGCGGTGAGCCGCTCGCCACGGTCCTCAAGGTACTTGAGTGGACGCCACTGCTGGGAGTCGGCACGAATCTTGAATTCGAGGCCGAGCCAGCGATTCTTTCGCGGCTTAGCTGCCCGCTCCCGAAATGCGAAGCACCGGACGGCTTTGAGGTCGGCCAAAGAACGTGGCACATCTCCGTAATTCGCGGTCCACATCAATTCAATTTTCAGCTCGCCCTTCAAGCGGCGGACGATCCGGCCGCGGCCCCAGCGGTCGGGCTTTCAATCAACGTACACACAGATACATCCAAGGAAAACGGACACCAACGGTCCAGCGCACTCGGCCAAAGCGCGTGCAAGCTTTTCCGCCCGCATTGTGATGAGGCGCTAGCTCTTGCCAGCGATTTTCTTGGCGTGGAGATCAGTCGATGACGGAAACCGCGACGCGCATGGAATCGGTAACTGCCGGTCGCTGGCCGGATCGATATTCCAGATGGGTTGAAGTCGAATGCAAGCCCTGGGGAGATGCCCCGCCCGAGCAGGCGAATTCCGACTGGGACCGTATTGCCGGGCCATCGATTCCGGGGGAGCGAATCGACGCGATCGCGGACTACCTACGCTCTACGGGACAAGCGTCGGCATGAGAATCCGTGGCGAAAAAAAGAATCTTACGGGGTGCGATTATCTGGGCGGAAGTCCGCGAACCGATCCATCGTCAACCGGTCGGCGAGCACCCGGCCGTCGTTCTCAACAGCCAAGAGGAGATTGACCGCGGCGATCCGCTGCGCGTGGTGGTTTGCTCGACTGGATTTTCGTACCCGCTTCGCCCGGGCTGGTTCGATATGCCGTCCCGTCCGGGCCCCGGGGGCCACCCCGCCACCGGCCTTGATGAAGCATGCGTGGTCAAGGCAACGTGGATTGATAATGTGCCGCAAAGTGCCGCGCGCATGAAAAGGCCGACCGACCGCTGTCCTGCGGCAATTTTCCGGCAAATCAACGACTGGCTGCTTTCGCATGGCGTCGGTGATACGCAGCCGTGAGCGACGAGCCAACGCGGCTTGCTCGATGCGAGGGTCGGCAGGTACGATAGGCTGTCGAACGTTTCCCCCTCCAGTACCTGATTTTCGCACGGTAGCGCCTGCGGGCGTCGACCGCTAAGGTGCGCAGTTTTATCGATGGCCGTGGCATCTCCTGTCGAGCAACAGCAGGCAACCCCCGGCACGCCGCCGAAGCGCGAGTGGTGGCGCCCGTACTTCTGGACCGGCATGAATGCCGGCGGCTGGTGGCGGCTGCTGGCCCGCAACCATTTCCGCGTCGGCCTGCGCCAGGCCCACGTGGGTGCGGCGATCAGCGGCTGGAGTCTGCTCAATAGTTTCCTGGGGCTCGTGCAGCGCGGCTTGTTTTTCAACTACCGGGCCGCGCGCACGCCGATCGAACAACCGCCGATCTTCGTGCTGGGGCATTGGCGCAGCGGCACCACGCTGCTGCACGAAATGTTGGTGCTCGACGAGCGTCACACGTCGCCCAGTACCTATGCCTGCCTGGCCCCCACGCATTTTCTGTTGACCGAGGATTTTGCTCGGCGCTGGTTGAACTTTCTGTTGCCCACGCACCGGCCGATGGACAACATGCCGACCGGCTGGGACCGGCCGCAGGAAGAAGAGTTCGCGCTGTGCAACCTGGGGCTGCCTTCGCCGTATCTGACGATCGCCTTTCCCAATGAGCCGCCTTACGACCCGCGCTACCTGACGCTCGAAGGGCTCACGGCCGACGAACTCGAGCGCTGGAAATTCGTGCTACTGAGATTCCTGCGGCAGGTGACCTTCCGCACGCCCAAGCGGCTGGTACTCAAGAATCCACCGCACACGTCCCGGATCCGGGCGCTGCTCGAGATGTTTCCAGACGCACGGTTCGTACACATCGTCCGCGACCCGTTGGGCATCTACAACTCGACGAACAAGCTTTGGCATTCGTTGTACGTCGACCAGGGGCTGCAAACGCCGCGCTTCGCCGGGCTCGACGAATACATCTTTTCCACGCTCGAAATGATGTACGACAAGTTCGAGCGCGATCGCGGGCTGCTCGCGCCCGGCCGCCTGTGCGAACTGCGCTACGAGGACCTGGTCCGCGATCCAGCCGGCGAGTTGAAGCACGTCTACGACGAGTTGGGACTCGGCGGCTTCGACGAGTTGCGTCCCAAGCTGGACGAATACCTGGCCAGCATGACCGGCTATCAGACGAATCGCTATGCCCAGGCCCAGCCCGAGCTGCGTGCCCGCATCGCGCAGCGCTGGGGCCGGTTCTTCCGCCGCTTCGGCTACGAAATGTGAGGGGAAATGCGGAAGTAGGAATGATGAATGACGGAGCTGGCGCCAGCTCCCCTATTCATCATTCATCAATCCTACTTCATCAATTCCTCCCCGACGTCGGCAACTTCTTGCCTTTGAGCTGATACACGTAGGCCAGCACTTCGGCCACAGCCGCGTACATCTGGCCGGGGATGGGCCGATTGAGATCGACGTCTTTGTAGAGCGACTGCGCCAGCGGCTTTTTCTCCACCACCGGAATGCCGTGCTCCAGCGCCAGCCGCCGAATGCGCTGCGCGAGCAGCCCCGCGCCTTTGGCCACCACCAGCGGCGCGGCCATCGTCTTGGGCTCGTACTGAATGGCCACGGCCAACTCCGTCGGGTTGGTGATCACGACATCGGCCTTGGGAACCGTGTTGCTCAAGCGGTGCAGGATCAATTGCCGCTGCACGGCGCGGCGGCGGGCGGTCATGGCCGGGTCGCCCTGCAGGTTCTTCATTTCCTCGCGGACTTCCTGCGTCGTCATCTTCAGATCCTGTTCCTGCTTCCACCATTGAAAGCCGTAGTCGAACAAGGCCAGCACCAGCAGCGCGACGCCGATTTTCATTGAGGTCCAAAACAGCAATTCCAGCAGATACCGGGCAATCTGCGGCACCTCAAGCTGCGTGAGGCCCAAGATGCGGTCGCGCTCGCCCTGCACGGCGAGCCAGGCCACCCAGCCGATGATCAGCACCTTCACCAGGCCAAAGCTCAGCCGCACCGCCCCGGCCAACGAAAAGATCCGGTGAAAACCTTGCAACGGATCGAGCCGCGTAATGTCCGGCATCAGCCGCTCGGGAACAAACAGCAGGCCGACCTGCATGACGCCGGCAAGCGCGCCCAACAAGGCCCCCAGCCCGAAGATCGGCAGCATCACGCCGGCCAGCGCGGGCAGCAGCCGCTGCCATTCACCCAGCACAAAGCCCGGATCGGCCGACAGCCACGGCCGGCCGCCGAGCTGTTCGATCATGTAGCGCGAGAGGAACTCGGCCAGCGGTCCGAAAAACCAGTACAGCACCGACAGGCCGCCGATCAACATCAAGGCCGAGCCCAAGTCGTGGCTGCGCGCAACCTGCCCCTGCTCGCGCGCCTGCTGCCGGCGATGCGGTGTTGCGTCTTGTGTTTTTTCGCCGCCCTGTTCCATGCTATGCGATTATGCAGCCACAACCGGGCGCGCTTGGGCGCCATGCCCTGTATGCTTATCCCCGTCCGAGCAGTACGGCCAGGATGGCTTCGGTGCTGGCCTGTACCTGGTCGGCGAAGACCCAACTGATCGATCCCAGCGACACGGCCATCGCGCCGAACGTCACCATCGCGTTCAGGCCGAATCCGAACGATGTGATGTTAATTTGCGGCAGAGTGCGGCTGATCAGCCCCATCACCATGTGGGCCAGCAGCAGCGCGACGCAAGCCGGCGCGGCGGCGCGAATGCCCAACTCGAGGCTCTGCATCACCAGCAGCGAAAACAGATCGACCAGCGCGGCGGGCATCTCCGGGCGCCCCGGCGGCATGCTGCCAAAGGTGTCCAGCAAGCCTTGCACCAGCAGGCGATGGCCGCCGATCGTCACGAAGATCGTGGTGGCGAGGACTTGCAGCACTGCCGAAAACACCGGCATCGATTCCACGCTCGGATCGTACACTTCGGCCAGCGACATGCCGCTCATCTGGCCGATAA
>DATCFX010000488.1:0-2318 GCA_036509275.1 Pirellulales bacterium
GTCCGCGACCGTGCGGCGGCGAAAGTTCGGCAAGTTCGTGGCGTTGGACGCCGATCCGCTGAGTTCAGCCGAAGTCGAACGCTCGTACGGTCGGCTGGGGGTGGAAACCGTCACCGCCACCTTCCGCCGGCTGCTGGCCGACGAGCCTCGCGAGAAGGAATTCGACCTGGTGTATTCAACCGGCCTGTTCGATTACCTGAGCCAACGCGCGGCGCGCAGGCTGGTACGCTCGATGTTCGGCATGCTCCGGCCCGGCGGCAGCCTGCTGGTCGCGAACTTCCTGCCGGGCATTCGCGATTTGGGCTACATGGAATCCTTCATGGATTGGCAGCTCGTCTATCGCAACCGCTCGGACATGGTCGATCTGACCATGGACATTTCCGAAGACGAGATCGACCGCGTGACCCTCTTTTCCGAAGAGTGTCGGAATATCTTGTTTTTACAAGTCACGAGAAAGTAAATAAGAAGTAAAAATATGAGAGTGAAAAGTGAAAAGTGACGAATCACGCCGGCCGTCCACTTTTCACTTTTCACTTTTCACTTTTCACTTTTCACTTTTCACTTTTCACTTTTCACCCCTGGTGGCCCTGCGCAGGGCTTCCGACAGCTCGACCGGAGCGATCGGCTTGGTGACGTAATCGTCCATGCCGGCTTCGAAACAATGGCTGCGGCGGCCGTCAACCGCGTGCGCCGTCATGGCAATAATCGGCGTGCGCGTGCCGGTGCCGGCTTCGCGCGCACGGATGGCGCGGGCGGCTTCCAGGCCGTCCATGACGGGCATCTCGATGTCCATCAGTACGACGTCGAACGTTTGACGCTCGGTCGCGGCCACCGCTTCGAGGCCATTTTCCGCCGTCGTCACCTGGTGGCCGCACAGTTCGAGCAATCCGACGCCGACTTCGCGATTGATCAGGCCATCCTCGACCAGCAGGATACGTAGCGGCTCGACTTTTGCCACGATCGGCTGCTGGAGATCGTCCGCGGCGGCCCGGCCGGTGCTGACAACGGCATCGAGCACGGCGGCGAGCATTTCGGATTCGCGGGCCGGCTTGGTAATCAGTTGCAGATGCGCAACGCCGTTGAACCGCGACGGGGCGCCGCCTTCGGCCGCCGGCACGAGCAGAATGACTGGGCACGCCGCCATCCCCGGCCGCAAGCGCAGTTGCTCGATCAGCTCTCCCGCGTCATTGACCCCCAGGTCCGCGTCGATGACCGCCACGGCGGGTTCATGCAGTGCCACCTGTTCGAGGGCCGGTACTGGCCCGGCCGCCGCCAGCGGCACCATGTGCCAATTGTTCAACAAATGCTCATACGCCGCGAGTTGGGTCGGATGGTCGTCGACGACCAACACGCGCACGCCACGCAAACCGGCTAGGGCCCCTTCCGGCGCGTCGACCGGTTCCGGCTGCGCGCCGAACTGGCTCGTGAAATGGAACGTGCTCCCTTCGTCCGGCTCGCTCTCGACCCAAATCCGGCCCCCCATCAGCTCGACGAGCTGCATGCAGATGGCCAGACCCAAGCCCGTGCCGCCGAAGCGGCGCGTGGTCGAGCTGTCGACCTGCGGAAACGACTCGAAGACTCAGTGCAGCTTGTCGGCCGGAATGCCGATGCCCGTGTCGCGGACGCGAAAATGCAGCTGCGTGCAACCCTCGTCCGACGCTTCGCGCGAGACTTCGACGACCACTTCGCCGTGCTCGGTGAATTTGACGGCATTGCCGACCAGGTTGACCAGCACCTGCCGCAGCCGGCCAGGGTCGCCGACCAGCACGCGCGGCACGTCTCGATCGACGCGGCACACCAGTTCGACGCCTTTTTCCGACGCGCAGCGGGCCCGGCTTTGCAGCGCGTCGCCCACGATCTCGCGCACGTCGAAGTCGATGTGCTCCAGGTCCATCCGCCCGGCTTCGGCCTTGGAAAAATCGAGAATGTCGTTCAGCAACCGCAACAGCGAATTGGCCGATTGCCGGACGATTTTCAGGTAGTTGCGTTGCTGCGGATTGAGCGCCGTGGCCAGCGTCAACTCGGTCATGCCCATGATGCCGTTCATGGGCGTGCGAATTTCGTGGCTGACCATGGCCAGGAACTGGCTTTTGGCCTGGCTGGCGGCTTCGGCGGCGGCGGTGCGCTCGGCCACGCGGACTTCGAGCGTTTCGTTCAATTGCTGCAATTGGCCGAACCCGTCGGCGTTTTCCAAGGCGGCGCCGGCCAGCGTGGCGACGAATTCACCCAGCCGTCGTTCATCTTCGCCGAACAGGTCGCGGACGTGCTCATGGCTGACGTACAAGCAGGCATCGAGCCGGCCGCGGACAAACACCGGC